>JAEUVR010000287.1 GCA_016786785.1 Chitinophagaceae bacterium | reverse complement strand
GATTGATGCAAAATTAACCAATAGACATTGATGAGCAAATTCAATACCATTTGATGGTAAATAAAACCTAATCTCCATAAAATGCGGAATGCTCTTCAAACGTCAAAATGAAAAAGGATGTTGCGGAAAGCGCAAAAAAGGGGGTAATTTTATAATATTTATAATAATTGTAACGCCGGTTAAGTTTTTGTAATCCTGATCTTTACAATAACTTAGTCCGGGATGCCCGGGTAATTGCGGATCTAACCCAAATGCTTATTTGATCAGAATGAAATGTACTCCCCGTTATTTACTGAGCGTATTAATAGTCCTTCTGGGATTGGAAGGACTCGCGCAAACGCCTGTTACGTATACTTCGGCAGATATCTACCTGCAGGTCAAAAAGCTGAATGTATTGGGCTCCGTATTGTATATTGCCGCGCACCCAGATGATGAGAATACGCACCTGCTTACCTGGCTCTCGAAAGACCGGTTATACCGGACCGGATACCTGTCGCTGACAAGAGGCGACGGGGGGCAGAACCTCATCGGCGATGAGCAGGGCATCGCCCTGGGATTGATCAGAACGCAGGAGCTGCTTGCCGCAAGGCGTATTGACGGCGCCGAGCAGTTTTTTTCCAGGGCATTTGATTTCGGATTCAGTAAAAGTTCCTCGGAAGCCCTGAAATTATGGGATAAGGAAAAGATCCTGGCGGATGTTGTTTGGGTGATCAGGAAGTTTCAGCCCGATATACTGATCACCCGTTTCCCTGAAGACGCGCGGGCGGGTCACGGTCAGCATGCCGCATCTGCCATCCTTGCCCGCGAAGCATTTCACGCAGCGGCGGACCCCTCGCGATTCCCCGAACAGCTCCGGTATGGCGTTAAGCCCTGGCAGGCAAAACGTATTCTCTGGAATACCTATCGTTTTGGGGGCGTCAATACCACTGCCGACGACCAGTTCAAAGTAGACGTGGGCGCTTTTAATCCTTTTATCGGTAAAAGTTATGGAGAGATAGCCGCGCAGAGCCTGAGCCAGCATAAAAGCCAGGGAACGGGATCCTCGGGAGCCAGGGGATCCAGATGGGAATATTTTTCGCATGTAGATGGCAGTAAGATCCAAAAAGATTTCCTGGATGGAGTGGATACTTCCTGGGGAAGGATCGGCGCGGGAGGAATAAGCGACCGGATAACGGCAATACTTAAGAATTATGTTATGGCCGCCCCGGAATCGTCGGTGCCGGCGCTGGTAGACCTGTATAAGGAGCTCAGCCGTTTGCCGGCGGGATACTGGACAACTCAGAAGATGCGCGAGACGCAGCGGCTTATTGAGCTTTGCAGCGGGTTATGGCTGGAAGCCTTCTCAGACAAACAACTGGCGGTACAGGGAGATTCATTGTCGCTGACGGTATCGATGAATAATCGGCTGGGCGCGCCCGTTAAGATCAAAAGCATAACCCTGGATAATATCGATACGGTATTTAGTAAGGAACTCCCTAAAAATACCAATTTCTCTTTCTCCCGGAGCATATATATACCGGATTCAAAACCGGTTTCGCAACCTTATTGGCTCGAACAGGAAATGAGCGCCGGTTCATTTAATGTAAGGGATCAGGCGCTTATCGGCCGGCCCGAATCCCCCGCGCCCATACGCGTGGTATTCAGGCTGGAGATAGGCGGTCATTCTTTTGATGTTGAAAGACCGGCAGTTTATAAATATACGGATCCCGTGAAGGGAGAACTCTACCAACCTATTGCCGTCGTTCCCCCCGTAAGCGTTTCGCTGGATCCCGCAATGGTCATGTTCAACAGCAATGCTAAAAAAACGCATCCGGTTACCGCCGAACTCAAGGCCAACAGACCGTTGAAAGGTTACCAGGCTGGCGTTTCCCTTGAGGGCAATGGCGAAACCATCCGGAAAGCAGCCCAGCGCTTTTCTGTTGAAAAGGGTTTCTCCAGGAACTATGTTTTCAATATCGGTGGAAATACTATCCGGGGAACCGGACAGCAGCGCATGGGCGCCTCGGTTGTTTTAGCCGATTCAGCGGGATCGCAGACCTATTCACTGAATATGCAGGCGATCAAATACGATCATATCCCGGATATATATTATTTCCGAAAGGCGGCGGTTAACATGGTAGGGATAGACCTTAAGACGGCGGGCAAACGGATCGGGTATATCGCCGGCGCAGGGGATAAGGTTCCCGAGGCGCTGGCGCGCATGGGCTATGAAGTAAGTATTCTTTCAGCGCAGGATATACAGCCCAACGCTCTTCGCCATTTCGACGCTGTTATTGCCGGCATCCGGGCTTACGATATCCATCCTTTTCTTTTCCAGAAGAACGAGATCATAAAGGAGTATATCCGGGAGGGCGGAAACTATATAGTCCAGTACAATACGGCCAGGCAGTCATGGCCCTCGGCCGCCGGCCCCTATCCATTTGATATATCCCGTACAAGGGTAACCGATGAGCAGTCGCCGGTAAAACTGCTGATGCCTGAACATGCGGTATTTAATTTCCCCAATAAGATCGGCCCGGACGATTTTAAGGATTGGATACAGGAAAGAGGCATTTATTTTGCCGCAAACCTCGATCCGGCATTTGTAGCGCCGCTGGCCATGAACGATCCCGGCGAAAAGGAAGAAAAAGGGAGCCTGGTCATTGCGGAATATGGCAAGGGGCGGTTTGTATATACGGGATTGGTATTTTTCCGCGAACTTCCGGCCGGCGTGCCGGGCGCTTACCGGCTGTTCGCAAATATTATAGCGCTTAATAAAAAAAGTAAATGAGTAAACTTTCGGAAGGCAGAAAAAATGTAGCCCTGGTGGTTTGTATTGTACTTGGACTCGTCGTGGGATTGTTCATCAAGAGAATGACCATCGGCCTCCTGTTGGGCATAGTCCTGGGCGTAATGGTAGGAGGCATGCTCATCAGCAAAAAATAATTCTATGAATGATAAGGAAGAAAACAATATTTATGGATTGAAGAAATGGGCCTATTGGTACTGGTTCGTTATCTTATTTGAGCTGGCGCTGATCGCGGCATTTTATTTTCTAACGAAATACTATTCATGAGTCATTACGATTGGATAACGCTTGCCATTACCCTGACAGGAGTGATCCTCTATGGATTGTATAAAAGCCGTACGACCAAGGACCTGGACGGTTATTTTCTAAGCAATCGCGCCATGCCCTGGTACATCGTGCTGCTCAGCATTATGGGCACGCAGGCCAGCGCCATCACTTTTTTATCGGCGCCCGGACAGGCTTATGTAGACGGAATGCGTTTTGTGCAATTTTATTTCGGGCTCCCCCTCGCCATGGTGGTCCTTTGCATAACTTTTGTGCCCATCTTTCACCGGCTGAAAGTATATACCGCTTATGAGTACCTGGAGAAACGGTTTGACTCCAGGACAAGAACGCTGACCTCTCTTCTTTTTCTTTTGCAGCGCGCGTTGTCGACGGGCATCAGCATTTATGCGCCCTCTATCATCCTCTCCTCGCTGCTCAACTGGAATATATACTGGACCAATCTTTTTATGGGCGGACTGTTGATATTGTACACGGTTGCAGGCGGAGCGAAAGCGGTCGCCCATACGCAGAAATTCCAACTGCTCATTATTTTTTCGGGGATGGCGCTTGCCGGGTACATGGTGGTAAGGCTCCTGCCCGAAGGAGTAGGGTTTACCGATGCGTTGAACCTGGGCGGCAAGCTGGGGAAACTCAATGTGATCACTACGGGCGTAGAGCAGGGCGGCTTTAACTGGGGCGACCGGTACAACCTGATCAGCGGTATTATCGGCGGTTTTTTTTTACAGCTTTCTTATTTCGGGACGGACCAGTCGCAGGTTGGCCGCTACCTAACGGCAAAGTCTATTTCGGAAAGCCGGATGGGGTTGATCATGAACGGGCTGGTCAAGATACCCATGCAGTTCTTTATCCTGCTTATCGGCGTGCTGGTTTTTTCTTTTTTTCAGTTTAACAGCCACCCGGTCTCATTTAATGCGCGGCAGATGGATATGCTTCGCCATTCAGAAATGCAACCGGCTGCGATAGCATTGGAACAGCAACATGTCCTGGTCCAGGAGAAAAAACAGGAGCTGGTGCGGCAGTGGGTAGACAATAAGGAGGATCAATCGCTGCTCAACCAGATCGGCGCGCATCTGCAGGAGGAAAAAATGATCCAGGATTCGGTAAAGACGCTGGTAAAAAAGGTGGACGCGTTGGCGGAGACCAATGATACCAATTATATTTTCCTCCGGTTCGTCGTTGATTATCTCCCCGTTGGCGCCGTAGGCTTGCTTATCGCCGTCATCTTCCTTGCCGCATGGGGAAGCATAGCGGCTGCATTAAACTCGCTTGCCTCTTCCAGCGTAGTGGATATCCATAAAAAATTTATTGAAAAGAACTGCGCCGAGAAAAGGGATTATCAATTGTCGAAGCGCTATACCCTGGCATGGGGCTTGTTTTGTATTGCCACCGCGATGTTTGCCACCCGTATGGGAAGCCTGATCGAAGCGGTAAATATTCTCGGTTCTCTTTTTTATGGAGTGATACTGGGCATATTCCTCGTTGCTTTTTATATGAAGAAGATAGGCGGTAAAGCGGTGTTCGGCGCGGCGGTGATCAGCGAGATGCTGATCATCATTTTGTTTGTGCTGAACGATACGGGCTATATCAGGCTGGGCTTTCTCTGGTTGAATCTTATCGGGGCGCTGGCGGTGATGGCGCTGTCCTGGCTGTTTTCGAAGTTCGAAGGGCTTCGTCGCGCGTGACATTGAAACAGGGAAGCTGGTCGGATGTTGGAACAGCATTAAAATATCAGCAAACTCCGAAAGCATGACATTCCTGGTAAGCCTGGATGCCAGCAGCATTAAAATATACCGGCAGTTCCGGCATTTCATACGCTCAAATACGCTTCGTTATTCCCGGAACAGATTCTCTATCAGATCCCAAATAAAACGGCGGCAGTCTCAAAATGAGGCTTCTAAAAAGAGTTTGTTCCTTAATGGAAATGCCCCGGTAAGTAAGACGCTTACGGGGGCATTTTAAATAAAAGGGTCAAATTAGTTATCAGCAAAAATTCCTAATCGTTTGATGGCCCATCAAGGGCGGCAGGCAAGGAAGTTATACTGTAAATGAGTCGGACTATATTTTAAATCTGGCTAATATAGCAGGCGTCGGTAAAAACTATCTTAAAGAAGCGAGCAGCTTCTCGTTCAAAGAAATATAATCATCGCTCTTTGCTTCCTTAGCGAACTCGATTGATTTGTTAGCGGTAGAGATGGCGTCTTTCTTCTTGCCCAGTTTGGCGAGCGCGCTTGCTTTCTGGTAATAGATCCAGAAAGCGTTAGGCGATTTCTCTATCGCTTTATCGAACCAGGCTACGGCTTTGTTAAGGTCCTTGCCGCTTTCGAGGTAATAAGCGGCAGCTTCAAAATAGGGGAAGTTTTCCTTTCCGTTAAGTTGATTGATCTGCGACATTACCTTGGCGTCCACGTCCGCAGCGATAGGAACGATCACTGCAGAACGGTCCCAGGCAATGATCAGGTTCATGGAATTGGCCTTGATGTCATCAAAAGCGATGATCATCGTTTCGATAGGCATGGAAAGACGCTGAACATTGGCCTTTACCCTTACCACATCCTCGCTTTCTTTATAAGCGGCGGGACTGGTAACATTTGTTTGTTTGGTAAGGATGATGGTCCATTGGTTCTGTTCGGGAATGGAAAGCAGTCCGTATTTGCCCGCAGGGATCTTTTTACCGCCGATGGTTACTTCTTCTCCGAAGCTAATGGTGGTTGCCGCATTGGCTCCGGTGCGCCATACTTTTCCATAAGGAACAAGATCGCCGAATATGGTGCGACCGTTGACGCTGGGGCGGGAATAAGATACTTCGACAGTCGACAGCGCGAAATGCTGGACGATAGTTTGAGCAGGCGATTTTGCCGGCGTTTTCAATTGCGAAAACCCTGCGCTGCTGAGCGCCATACAAAGGCATAGTAAAGATAGTAGTCTCATATTTGCGGTTTTTACAAAGATAAGCGGATATGCCGGAGATATAGCGGTTTTATTTAGTTAAAAAATACCTTAAGGAGAGCCATGAAATCGTTGAAAAGCAGGCTGCTTTTGACGCGTCCTGCCTTTATGTTTTCTTTCTGAATGCAGGATGGAATTCCTGCAGGGTGGAGCGGAGATAGTCCCTGTCGAGGTGCGTATAAATTTCCGTAGTGGTTATGCTCTCATGTCCCAGCATTTCCTGCACAGCCCGCAGGTCGGCGCCGCCCTCTACCAGGTGGGTGGCAAAAGAATGCCGGAAGGTATGCGGAGAAACATGTTTGGTTATTCCCGCTTTTTTTACCAGTTCCTGCAGGATCATAAAGATCATTACCCGGCTAAGCGCCGCTCCTCTTCTGTTCAGGAAGAGGATATCCTCATGACCGGGCCGGATGG
Source organism: Chitinophagaceae bacterium (assembly GCA_016786785.1). Classification (GTDB taxonomy): domain Bacteria; phylum Bacteroidota; class Bacteroidia; order Chitinophagales; family Chitinophagaceae; genus Flavitalea. The sequence goes on along the minus strand of JAEUVR010000287.1, from coordinate 680 downwards.
TTTGCAACGCGCGGGTATGTTTACGGTATATATCAATGTGTTTGATGGCCGAGCTGCCCACGGGAACCAGTCTTTCTTTATCCCCTTTGCCGATCACCCTGATAAATCCCAGTTCGGTATATAGATGCGATATTTTTAAACTCACTACCTCGCTGACCCTTAGCCCGCAGCTGTACATGGTTTCAAAAATGGCTTTGTTCCTGATCCCTTCCGGAACGCTGAGGTCAATAGCGTCAATGATCTGCTCGATCTCGACGGGATGGAGCACATCAGGAAGTTTCCGGGATAGCTTAGGGGATTCCAGCAATACCGTGGGATCGTTAGTAACGATCTGTTCGAGCATACAGTAACGGTAAAATGACCGTATGCCTGAGATGATCCTTGCCTGCGTTACCGGGGGCATGCGTAATTCTTGATGGCACGAGACGACAAAAGCTTGCAGGTCCTCCAGCGAGACGCTTGCCGGCGTTGCCTCCGGTTTGCGCTGCTGAAGAAACCCGAGCAGTTTGTCGAGATCTGCCAGATAGGCCTGCACAGAGTTTTCCGACAGCGATTTTTCCAGTCGCAGATAGGCTTTGAATCCTTTTTTATAGGTTTCCCACATTGGTGAAGTTGCCTGCCGGTTTATTATGCTGTTTTTGATTAGATTGCAATTTCTTAAAAAAAGCGTTTACCAGAAC
>JAEUVR010000270.1 GCA_016786785.1 Chitinophagaceae bacterium | reverse complement strand
GTTGCCGGAACGCGGGATCAATTATTTAATAAAGCGCAGCAATGGGCGGCTACTACGCTCAAAAAATCCCTGAAAGAAGTAAAGGAGGAAAAAAGAGAAGAGGGGAGGATCATTGTTGCGGTTGCCGGAACCATTCCTACCGAATTGCTGAAAGCGCCCATCGAGAATATAGAATTTATCCTGACCATTCAGACGAACGATAGGCGGTTCAGCAGCGAGATCGCAGAAATTATTGGATGGCCCTATGGCAAGGAAACAGAAAAGGTAAGTTTGGATCTGCTGAACTACCGGTACTCGAAATCCGGAGACAAGAATAAAAAAGATAAAAGTTATTCCGCTCAACAAAAGGAAGAAGATAGGGTAACCCTCCAGAAAGTAGCGGAATATATGAATGCTGTACAGGAATCGCTGAAGGAAGCAATGCATCATTAAAGCTTCCGCCTTCGCCGGATAGAATCCTGATCGCAAGCGGCAAAACCCGCGGGTACTTCGGTATTTTCCGGGTTATTCTTTCAAAGAAAATATATAAAGCGCCATTAGTTTTGCATCCTCTCTTGATATATCGGGATGCGGGATCATCACTGCGCTTCCCCATATACCGCTTCCCCCTAACATTATTTTTTGAGCGAGCATTTCTTTATAAGCCCCGTTTGCCGGGTATCTTTTCGCAATGGCCTTAAAGGGCGGCCCCACCGAAAGTTTATCTGCTTTATGGCAGGTATAACAATCCGAATAAGAAATTAACGCTTCTCCCTGCTGCGCCGCCTTCATATCAACGGAGTCGTTTTTGCCCGGCAGCGGCGTTATATTTTCCATCATTCTTTCCGACGCGGTTTTTGTAAAACCTGTTTTAGGATTGTCTCTTGTCGTCTCCGGATGACATCCCTGGGCGGCTATCAGGGTTAGAAAAATATATGATCTCCATAAATAAAGCTTCATCACCGCGCTGTTTATCCGATGGTCGGCATTTGGTATTGCAGCATTCAACAGGTCGACGAACAGGGGGAGCAGAAAGGTTCTATACCAGTCCCTGTGCGAGCATGGCATCGGCTATTTTGACGAATCCGCCAATGTTAGCCCCCTTTTCATAATTTATATGTCCGTCTTCCTCTTTGCCGTATTTCACGCATAGTTCATGGATCTGTTTCATGATCTGCTTCAGTCTCGCTTCCACTTCGTTTCGGGACCATGAATAACGGAGCGAGTTTTGAGACATCTCAAGCCCTGAAACAGCTACGCCTCCAGCGTTGGCCGCTTTTCCCGGCGCATAAAAAATTCTTGCCTCATTAAAGACCGCGACGGCTCCGGGCGTACAGGGCATATTGGCTCCCTCCGCCACGCAAATGCATCCGTTTGCCGCAAGGGCGCGGGCGTCTTCTTCCGTTAATTCATTTTGGGTTGCATTAGGAAGGGCAATATCACATTTTATCTTCCAGGGGCGCTCGCCTTCAAAATAGGCGCAGTTAAACTTTTCGGCGTATTCTTTGATTCTTCCCCTCTCATTGTCTTTTAAAGTTTTAATATAGGCCAGTCGGTGGAAGGTGATTCCCTCAGGGTCATAGATGAAACCTTGAGAATCCGACATGGTAAGCACCTTGGCCCCTTCCTGGATACATTTTTCTGCGGCATATTGGGCCACATTGCCGGAGCCCGAGATCGTCACGTTTTTCCCGGCGATCGAATTGCCCGCAGACTTCAATATCTCCTCAACAAAGTAAACAAGGCCATAACCGGTGGCTTCAGGACGTATCTCGCTGCCGCCCCATTCGGACCCCTTCCCGGTGATAGCGCCGGTAAACTCTCCTTTTATTCTTTTATACTGACCGAATAAATAGCCGATCTCCCGCTTCCCAACGCCTATATCTCCGGCGGGGATATCGATATCCGGTCCGATATACCGGTGCAGTTCCGTCATAAAGCTTTGGCAGAATTTCATGACTTCATTATCCGATCTGCCCTTGGGATCAAAATCGGATCCGCCCTTGCCGCCGCCCATCGGGAGGCCAGTGAGGCTGTTTTTAAAAACCTGTTCAAACGCCAGGAACTTCAGTATTCCCAGGTTTACCGAAGGATGAAAACGAAGCCCCCCTTTGTAAGGGCCAATGGCGCTATTCATCTGTACCCTGAAACCGCGGTTCACTTCCACTTCGCCCCGGTCATTGATCCAGGGTACGCGGAATATGATTGCCCGCTCGGGCTCGACAATGCGCTCTAATATTTTACTGTTTTTATAAGAGGGTCGCTCTTCTATATAAGGAATAATTGATTCTGCTACTTCTGATACTGCTTGTATAAACTCTGGCTCGCCTGCATTCCTCTTACTGACTTTTCCAATGAATTCATTAACCAAATTGTTCATTTATTATCGCTATTATGATGATCTTTAATTTATATATTATGAAAATATGTTATATGATGTATCTGGCTATAAAAATAATCAATTCATTTGGTTCATCGTTTAGTTTTCTCAAAGATTCGCGCTTATTGCCCGGAAGGATTTCCGGGCTGACCGTCGGCGCTATGCGCCTACTCACCCCTGCCTGTTTTTTATTTGATATTAATCAATTAATTATTTTTTTTTATTTCTGCGCTTATTGGCAAAAGCCCTTTACTGTAAAGGGTTTTGTTTTAATTGTTTATATGGGGGCGCAATTTTATACAGGCAATAATTTTTCAGTAACTCAGTTTGTATATCAAATTTCAGACTTTATAATTTCGTCTATACTTAACCCCTAAATTCAATTTGATCCATGAAGCTTTTTTATTCTCAGGCTCCGCCGTTTTTTTAATCTTCTGCTTTGTGTAATCGTCAGATGAAGCCTTAACGCTTGTGCGCTGTATGCGTTAGCGTACCGGACAAGCTTTGCCTTTACATTCCTCATCCAATAACCATGTTATGAAAAACTCTTACATCCTACATTGTATTTTGCTCCTGCTGCTTCTTTCGGGGGTAGGGCTGTCATCGGCGCATGCTCAGTCCTCCGCTGCGGCGCCGGGCGTACACCGCTGGCACATTGCCCATCCGGAAATAAATCTTTCCGCTGCGACGCTAGCTCAGTATAAAAATCTTCCGGTAGCGGATTATACTCCTGCAAATCGCCTGTCAGAATGGTCTGCCTCGGAAAACATAGCGTCCTTTGCAGCCGGGTTTTCGGGACAGCTTGATGTCCGTTATATATTTACCGTAGATGAGAAGGGATATGTCCGTAAGGTAAAAGTCCTTTCTACAAACAATGAGAAGGGCGCTGCGGCTTTTATCTCTGTGATCCTCGATACAAAACTTTCCGGGCCTTCTTATTTAAAGAATAAGGCGGTACCGGCTTATGTGCCTTGTGTCATCGCTATTGATAATCATAAAATTACTGTCCTATGAGAAAAATATGTATGAGGCTGGGGATAACATCCCTTTTATTATATCTTATGCTTTCCGCTTCAGCTCAGGTAGTAAGCGGCAATGGCTTTTTAAAGGGGAATTATGTTGAAGCCGGCATTCAGGCTAACGGTTCTTTCGGTTCATCTGTTTCAGCTCCGGCTGATTTTGTAGCATCAAGCGTTTCACATTATAGCGGCAGGGTAGGATTCATTGCGGATGTTGGCAAGGATGGCTGGGCAACCGGCAACCCTGCGTATATCGGCGATTTTTTTCTTCCCGGATCGCCCTATGAAGCTTTTTCTGTGAAGATTAACGGCACGCTGTATGAAAACCAGGGCGGCGGGGGCGGGGCTATTCCGGGAAGCGTTACCGGATTCAGTTCCGATGGAACCACCTCTTCTGTGGAATGGTTAGGCGAAATTAATAATATCCAGGTTCGGCAAATAGCTTCCATCGGAAAAAACAAATCCTATATCCTTATACGGGCAACCTTAAAGAATACAGGATCTTCCACAGTTACTAATATCTTTTATACCCGATCAGTAGATCCCGATAACGAGGTTGATCAGGGAGGAGATTTCGATACCCGGAATACTATTGAGGAACAAAACCCAACAGCATCCAGCACGGCGCTCGTGTCCGGAAAGGGGCTGTCGCATGGTTCTTACCTGGGATTGGGAACAAGGGATTGCCGCGCGCGCGTAGCAATCATGAGTTCATTCTCTTCCGATGGAGAACAGATCTTTAACGGCAATGGACGGGTTTATTTGAAGAATAAGGGCGCCACGGAAGTGGGCGATAATGCTATTGCCGTAGCTTTTAAAATAGGCGATTTGGCGCCAGGAGATTCAACTACAGTAGCGATGGCCTATGTCTTAAATGCGAGCGATCTGCCTCCGGCCATGGAGGAAACGGATCCATTGTTTAATGTCAGGGCTGATTCGTATGCTTCAGGATCGGTGATTAATGTTTGTAGCGGGTCTGCAGCCCAGTTGAATATTATTAATGGAGATGGTTATACCTGGACCTGGAGCCCGGCTACCGGTCTTAATCAAACGACGGGCCGCAGCGTGGAAGCTGCGCTTACAGGAGATATTACCTACACAGCCTCAGGCATTAACACATGCGGCGCCTCAAAAACAATAACCCTCAGTCTTCATCCCGTGATAGCTTCCGCTCCGGCAGCGGCTGGTGCAATTGCCGGAACAGCTTCCGTCGCCCAGGGATGGAATACGACATATAGCGTTCCCGAAATAGAAAATGCTACCTCTTATAAATGGTCGCTTCCTCCGGGAGCTACTTTTGTTTCAGGATATGGAACCAATATGATCGCTGTGAAATTCGGGGCAGCCTCAGCGTCTGGCCAGGTTGCCGTGTATGGTGAAAATAGCTGTGGAAACGGCGCGTCTTCTTCTTTTGATGTTACTGTTGGCTCCGGATCTTCTTTGGATGTATCTTCTACGAATGCAGGCGTCCCCGCAGGTTTTACCTTTGTAGGCTCTACAATAGTAGATGATGGCATAACCATAACCGGATCTGAGGCCATTACAGATGCCAGGGTTTATATTGACGAAGGTTTTCGGGCAGGAGATAAATTGACGTATGAAGGCGAACTTCCCGCAGGCATTACCATGTCGTATGTTGCTTCGACAGGAGTCTTGTCCTTTAATGGCTCCGCAACCCCTGCGCAGTGGAAGGATATTTTTAAAGGAGTAAAATTTAGCTCATCTTCTTCTAATACATCCGACAGGGTCGTTAAATTTACCCTGGGCAGTATGCTGAATTTTGACATCGACGGCAAACCGCATTTTTACGAATATGTTCTGCCATCTGCTTACCCCAGTTGGCAGCAAGCTTATGACGCCGCTAAAAGTAAGACGTTTTTTGGCTTGCTGGGTTATCTGGCCACCATTACTTCGGCGGCAGAAAATGATTTTATCAAATTGAAATTATCCAGCGATGGATGGGTAGGCGGCTCGGATGCTTTTGAAAAGATCAACGAAGTAAAGGGGACTACATATACCAATCAGTCGCAAACGGAAGGAAGCTGGTATTGGGTAAACGGCCCTGAAGCCGGAAAACTGATCTCTACTGGCAACAACGCGCCTGTTGTCGCCCCCGGCGGTTTTATGAACTGGGCGCCAGGAGAGCCCAACAATGCGGGAAATGAAAATTACATACAATTGTACTCTTCTAACAATGGCAAATGGAACGATTTGAGCGGTGCGCCGATCTCGGTTCCGGGATATGTGGTGGAATATGGAGGTTATCCGTCGGATCCAGCCATAAATATAACCTATTCAAGAACCATAAAATTGCAACCCGCTGCGCCTGTTATCACTGGTATCACTGATGATACGGGAATTTCGGACAGCGACTTTATCACTTCCGATAAAACTATCAAGCTTATCGGAACTGCTTCTGCAAATAGTTCGGTTCAGATTTCCCGCGTCGGCGTCGGTGTTATTGCAACGGTAACTGCTAATGGTTCCGGAAACTGGGAGTATGATTACAGCGGCTCGCCTCTATCCGACGGCCAGCACAGCTTTAACGCCATAGCGTCCGTTAATGGCATGAATAGCGGCGTAAGCAATACGGTCGTCGTAAAAGTTGACGCGGTATCGCCCGTTAAGCCTTCTACGCCATCGCTCAAAAGCGGCTCCGTTGGGTATACTTCGGAAGAGAGACCGGAATTTATCGGAACAACAGAACCCGGCGCTATAGTGGATGTGTACAATGGATCGGGCCTGTTGGGTACTATTGTAGCCGATGAAGACGGGAAATGGGCTTTTGCTCCGTCAACTGAATGGCCAGAGGCGGATTATACCATTACGGCTAAAGCGACAGATAGCGCAGGCAATAGCAGCGTTTCAAGCGATGTGTTTTCGATTACAGTAGACCGGACGGCTCCGGCCAAACCATCATCGCCTGTCATGACAGGGGTCGATGGAAGCCATACCAATAATAATAAGCCCGCTATTACAGGCAATACAGAACCTAATGCCGAAATAAAGATATATAACGGATCCGAACTGGTTGCTACTGTATCGGCCGATGCAGATGGAAAATGGAGCTATGTTTTTGATCCTTCGCTGGCGGATGGCGCATACGATATTGCCGTAACCGCAACAGACGCCGCCAACAATACCAGTGAAATAAGCAATTCCCTGCCTATTGTGGTTGATACGCAGAAGCCTGCCGTGCCTGATGGAACGGTACTGAATGATGGCAGGAACGGATATATCAATTCTGCTTCGCCATCCATAAGCGGTCATGCAGAGCCAGGCGCTGAAATTACGGTTTATGCTAACGGCGTCCCTGTTGGAACGGCAATTGTTGATCAAGATGGGTCATGGACTTATTCTTTTACCGATCTTGAAGACCGGGATTATGAGATCCGGACTACGGCAACAGACGCTGCCGGTAATACCAGCGATCAGGAAGCGCCGATGCTTTTTTATGTGGATACGCAAAAACCCGTTACTCCCGACGCTGTGGAATTTGAGAATAATATCGCAGGAGGATTCTTTAAAGTCAACACGCCTATAGCAAAGGGGCAGGCGGAACCCGGCTCTACTGTGATTATTTATGATAATGATGTTCCAGTGGCAACAGTTGTTGCTGATGAAAATGGGTTCTGGAGTTATACTTTTGCCCCGGCCCTTTCCGAAGGCGAGCATACCATTTTTAATACCGTTACAGACCTTGCAGGAAATACAAGCCTGCCGGGCCAGCCATATACTATAACCGTGGATACCCATGCTCCATCAGTATCTATTGCCTCGGATAAGCACAAGGCTGTAGGTCCGTTTACTGTAACCATTAATTTCAGCGAGCCGGTTACGGATTTTACAATCGCAGGAGTTACGGTTTCCAATGGCAGCGCATCAAATTTTGTAGCGGTTAGTCCCACAGAATATACGGTATTGGTGACTCCGCTGAACGATAATCAGAATGTGAGCGTGAGCGTTGCGGCTAATACCGGTTTTGATGCGGCAGGAAATGGCAATACGGCTTCCAGCGGCGTAAGCCTGAAAACAGAATTCCAGGGCATTGTGGATGAAATATATCCGAACCCTGCCAGCAGCGTGTTAAATATCCGCTTTAAAGGAGTTACGCCCATTCAAGGAAGGGTAAGGCTGGTGAAAATGAACGGCCAGGTTGTTTATGACCAGCAGGTAAGTTTTCAAAGCAGTACCTTATCCATTGACGTGAGCAAGTTCTCCGCCGGTCATTACGGACTTATTATAGAAGCTAAAAAATTCACTCATCGCGCCAATGTGATGATAATCAGGTAAAGTATTATGGGCTTGTATACCTGTTATACAAGCCCATATTTATAATTGCTAAAATATATCTATGAAATCCTTCAATAAAATAATAGCGGCGGCAATAGTTTCGATCGCTGCGCCGTATATGTCCGTCGCTCAGTCGGACAAGTCTATCAATGTGGTTACTACCGCAGTCCCTTTTTTAAGCATATCCCCTGATGCCAGGTCTGGAGGAATGGGAGAGGCGGGCATCGCTGTTGATCCTGACGCCAATGCCGTATTCCGGAATCTTGCAAAAATGCCTTTTACAGAGTCTAAATCGGGCGTCGGCGCCACCTATTCTCCCTGGTTAAGAAAACTGGGATTGAATGATGTATACCTGACCACGCTTTCGGGCTATACCAAACTTGATGATAACCAGGCGATATCCGCATCGCTGCGCTATTTCAGTATGGGCAATATCAATTTTACCGATAATATGGGCAACCAGTTAGGTTCGGCCAGGCCCCGCGAGTTTTCCATTGACGCCGGTTATTCCCGTAAGCTTTCGGAGCGGATGGGACTTGCCATCGCCCTGCGTTATATTAATTCTAATCTTACAGGAGGGAGAACCATCGGGCAGACTACCTATAAAACCGGCAACGCTGTCGCAGGCGACCTGAGCCTGTATTACAATGCGCAAAATGTGGACGGACAGGGATGGAGTTTTGGCGCGACCATGACCAATGTCGGCACTAAAATAGGGTACACCACCGATGCGTCTCAAAAGGATTTTATTCCTGCCAACCTGGGCCTCGGCGTCGCTTATACTAAGGTGTATGACGAACAAAATAAAATAAGCTTCGGATTGGACGTCAACAAACTGATGGTGCCTACTCCGCCTGCATCGGGAGATTCAATGGCTTTGGTCAACTACCGGAATAAAGGCGTGATAAATGGATTGTTCAGTTCATTTGGCGACGCGCCGGGCGGATTTAGCGAAGAGCTAAAAGAGTTTCAGATCGGCGGGGGATTGGAATATACCTATAACAACCAGTTTGCCGCCAGGGCAGGATACTTCCATGAAAATAAAACAAAGGGGAACCGCCAGTATTTCACTGTCGGAGCCGGCGTTCGTTATACTATCGTTGGAATTAACTTCTCATACATCATTCCTAACGGTAGCGGAATAAACGAGAATCCTTTGTCTAATACGCTGAGGTTTTCTGCCGTATTAGATATTAAATAAATGTATAATGAAAAATTATTTAATAGGATACTATATGCCGGCGCTTTATATGCGCAATTACCAGCCTTAGGCTTCCAGTGATTTAAAATACTTTTTGTACGCCCACTCCGGATAATGTTAACATTATCCGGAGTGGGTTTATTTGTGTTAATCATGTAATTGATATTTTATATTTGCCTGTTTGACAATATTTTATTAATATTTGAATCAGTATTTAAGATCTTCATTTATCCCTCCTGAATCTATACTGATGAAAAGACTGTATTTCTGTTTGCTGATAATGGTTGGCGGTTTATGGCAAAGCGCGTACGCTCAGCAGGGTCTTAGCGGTAATATTGTAGATTCCAGCGAAAGCAAACATTTGTCCAATACCGTTATAGCGGTATTGAGAAAGACAGATTCCGTATTGGTTAAATATACCCGAAGCGATCAGCAAGGGAAATTCCTCATTGAATCATTGCCTTCGGGCAAGTTTATCCTGATGGTTACCCATCCCCGATATGCCGACTATGTGGATCAACTGGAAATAAAAGACGCGCCGATAGATTTGGGAAATATTTTTATGACCCTTCGAAGCCAGTTGCTGCAGGAAGTGATCATTACCAACGCCGCCGCCATTCGCATGAAAGGCGATACCATTGAATACAAGGCGGATAGTTTTTACCTGAGCGATGGCGCTACGGTAGAGGACCTGTTAAAAAAGCTGCCGGGCATACAGGTAGATAAGGATGGGAAGATAACCGCGCATGGGGAAACCGTTCAGAAAGTACTGGTAGATGGAGAGGAGTTTTTCAGCGACGACCCTACAGTGGTTACCCAGAACATGCTCTCGGATGCGATAGACAAAGTACAGGTATACGATAAAAAAAGCGATCAGGCGGTTTTTACCGGCGTCGACGACGGACAGAAACAGAAAACGATCGATCTGAAATTAAAGGAAAACCGGAAGAAAGGATATTTTGGCAAGCTGGAGCTGGGATCGGACGGTCAAAAGTACTGGAACAATACCGCCATGATCAATGCATTCCGGGGCAAGCGGAAATTATCGGTGTTTGGGGTGATGTCCAACACCGGGAGGACAGGGTTGAACTGGGATGAAAATATGCAATATGGGACTAACCAGGATATGCCGATAAACTATGATGGAGACATGGCTTATATCGATGGCGACAACTATGATCAATTTGAAGATGGCGGTTTTTACGGGCAGGGCCTGCCCAAGGGATGGAATGCAGGCGGTTTGTATTCCAATAAATGGAATGAGGACAAGCTGAAACTAAATTCTTCCTATCAGTATAAGAAGTTGAATACGGAAGGCGTCGGCGGGTTGTTTAGCAAGTATATCCTGCCGGATACCCTGTACTACCAGGACGAGAAAGGGAGCAGCTTCAGCAGCAGGGACCGGCATACGGTCAATGGAACTTATGAATACCAGCTCGATTCATCCTCCAGTATTAAGATCAATGGAAAGGGGTATATCGGTAAATCGCTATCCTTGAATGATGTTTCTACCGCATCCCTGGATAAGTTTGAAAAAGCCGTGAACAGAAGCGAGAGGCATACTTCCTCCGATATGGACGAGAAAAACCTCAATCTTGCTTTATTGTATCGAAAAAAATTAAAAAAGCCCGGGCGTACGATTTCTCTTAACGTAACCCAGAGATATGGCGCTTCGGAGTCCGTTGGCTTCTTACGCGCCAACTACCAGTATTTCGATGCATTCGGATCGGTAAAAGACGAAGAAACAACGGATCAGCAAAAGCTAAGAGATAATAGTTCATCTGTTATTAATTCCCGCATTGTTTATACGGAGCCCCTATCTCCGATCTCTATCCTTGAATTTAATTATGGGTTGATCAATAATCACGCGAATTCGGCTATTACCGCCTTGGGAAAGCTGAATGGCGGCCAGGATAAATATGATGATATTATTGATTCGCTGACCAATAATTATGCCCTTAATGTGCTTACGAATTCTGCGGGTATTAGTTACCGGTATGCAAAGCCGAAAAAAATAACCTTTTCATTTGGCGGTAATGTATCCCGGGCGGATTTTAACCGGAGAGACCTGATGGTCGATACTTCTCTGGCTTACCATTTCCTTAATTTTTCTCCCCGGGCAAATTTGAATGGCACAATCCCCGGGCTTGGCAATATCTGGTTTAATTATAATGGCAATACCGTCGCTCCTACTGTCGAGCAGTTGCAGCCTGTTAAGGATAATACGGATCAACTGAACCAGCGCATTGGCAACCCGGATCTGAAGCAGGCTTTCAGAAATCGTTTTTCGCTTGTTTTCTCGAACTATAAGTTATTGTCCGAGCGTAGCGTCTTTATGAATCTGGGTTATAATGCCACGGCAAATGATTTCAGCACAAACAATTTTATAGATGCGCTGGGCAAGAGACTTTCGCAGCCGGTAAATGTAAGAGGGAATAATTCGGCTTATCTATATGGATATTACGGTAAACGGTTAAGAGATCTTGGAATAGGTATAGGAGTTAACGCGAATGCCAATTTTTCGCGCAATACCAATTTTGTTAATGGATTGGAGAACCGTAGTCGTTCGTCTTATGTAGGCGGCGGAATAAATATCCGGTGGAATAAGGATAAAAAATATGATATAAACCTGGCTCCTAATATCGGGTACACTACTTCCCGCTCCTCTATCCGACCTGATGAAACCACTCATTTTTTTACGCAGAACCATCGCGTAAGCGTGAACCTGACGCTGCCTTTGAAAATAGAGTTTAATACGGATTGTAATTTCAATCTCCGTCAAAAAACAGAAGCCTTTGATCGTAATAATAATGCTATCCGGTGGAATGCCCGGATCGATAGGAAATTCCTGAAGAACAATGCGGGTATCGTCAGGTTTTCCGCTTTTGATATTCTTGACCAGAACATAGGATTCAACAGGAATGTGCAAACGAATTTTATATCGGAAAGAACGTATGATACCTTCCGCCGGTATTTTATGCTTTCTTTCCTGTACAATTTTACTAAAAACAATAACCCATAGCCATGATAACCAGGGCGCTACTTGTATTGGCGTTGTCGGGCTTTTCGTCCGGCGTCTTCTGCCAGTTTATTTCCAAAGGTAAAATTGAGTACGAGCGCAAAACCAACCAACATGCCTTGATGGATGATGACAATGCCTGGGATAGGATGGCGAAGAATTCGGTTCCTAAATTCATAACTTTTTATTTTGACCTGAGCTTTGATAAACATAAGACCTTGTATAAACGGGGTAGAGTTCCTGAGACGCGCCAGAACGTTTACTGGGGCTTGTTCGACGGGGATAATATCATTGCTTCAGATCTGGATGTTGCGCAATCCGTCACTCAAAAAAATATTTACGGAAATGCTTATCTGATCACGGATTCGATCCGGAAGATCGAATGGAAGATCGGGGAGGAGATAAGGAATATCGCCGGTTTCGATTGCCGTAAGGCAGTGGGCAGGATCATGGATTCGATCGTTGTTATTGCTTTTTATACGGATGAGATATTGGCCAGCGGAGGCCCCGAATCATTTGCCGGTTTGCCGGGAATGATTTTGGGTATTGCCATTCCGAAAATGCATACCACCTGGTATGCGACCAAACTGCAATTGGCGGAGGTGTCGGAGAAAGATTTAGCGCCTCCCCGCAGAGGCGATAAGTTTACCGGGACTGAGTTCAGGGAGAAATTGAGCGCCATCATCAAAGGATACGGAGAAAGATCTCAAAGTATGCAGTGGCAGATGATGTTGTAGGAAAGGCGTTTAGCGAGAACCCTGACTGATATATTTTTTGTCATCGTTAATTAACCAGGGGCATACAGCCTCCCAAGCTATAAATAGGGTCTCCCCGAAAATTGTTGTGAGATGAGCGTTTTCTTTTTTTGGAGAAGCATTTTTTTCTTTTGGAAGGGTCGAATGGTGTTTTAAGAGGCATATAAGGGCTTGCAGTGAGCGAGCCAATAAAAAAGCCTCAGTCCGGAGCAGGGATTGCTATGGACTGAGGCTTTTGGTTTGATATGATTCAGTATTACTTGCCGATGCGTTTCAATACTTCTTCTCCGATAGCGGCGGTATTCAGTATTTTGTCGGCCGGCGTATTGGCGTCTGCGATATCCGCGGAACGGAATCCCTCTTTCAGCAACGCTTCTACCGCTTTGATCACGGCGTTTGATTCGGCTTTCAGACCAAACGAAATATCCAGCAATAAGGCGGCAGACAGGATAGAAGCCAGCGGGTTGGCTATTCCCTTGCCGGTGATATCATGCGCGGAGCCATGGATCGGCTCATATACGCCGGGGCCGTCTCCGATAGAGGCGCTGGCCAGCATACCCATTGAACCGGCGATCTGTGAAGCTTCGTCGGTCAGGATATCGCCAAATAAATTAGCCGTAACCACCACGTCGAACCGGCGGGGATCCTTGATCAGCAGCATTGCGGTTGCGTCTACAAACTGATGATCTACGGTTACGTCGGGATATTCCAAGGCCAGTTTCTGAATGACTTCTCTCCATAAGCGCGAGGTTTCAATAACATTGGCCTTGTCTACCGAGCATAATCTTTTACTCCTGGTGCGGGCGGCTTCGAAAGCTTTACGTCCAATGCGCTCCACTTCATAACGGCTATATTCTGCAATGTCAAAAGCGGTGTCTCCATTGTTTTTGCGGCCTTTTTCGCCGAAATAAATATCGCCGGTAAGTTCTCTGAAAAACAGGATATCGGCTCCTTTCAGTATCTCCGGTTTGATACTGGAGGCGCTCAGCAGCTCGTCAAAAAGCTTGATGGGTCGCAGGTTGGCGTACAAGCCCAGCTCCTTGCGCATTCTCAGCAGGCCCTGTTCCGGTCTGACCTTAGCGGAGGGATCGTTATCGTATTTTGGGTGGCCGACGGCGCCAAACAGGATAGCGTCGGACTTTTTCATTTTATCCAGCGTTTCAGCCGGAAGCGGATCTCCGGTCGCTTCAATGGCTGCGTGTCCCACGAGCGCTTCATCAAAACTGAATGTATGCCCGAATACAGAAGCGATTTTTTCTAATACGCGTTTTCCTTCCGTAGTAACTTCCTGTCCGATGCCATCGCCGGGAACGATTAAAATGTGTTTGGTAGCCATGCTGTTTTGTTTATGAAATTTTTTGAATGATCTGGGGGCTCTAAATAATGTTTAGCATTTTCTGAGTAGCTTTTATAGCCGATACGGTTTGATCGCTGTCCAGTCCCCTCGTTTTAAATTCCTTATTCTGGTGTTTCCAGGTGATAATGGTTTCGCATAGGGCGTCGCTTTTACCGCCGGGAGGGATGCGCACCGCATAATCGGTTAGCAAGGGCAATTCTATCTTCTGGAGTTTGTACACTTTTTTCAAGGCGTTCATAAAAGCGTCGTACTGGCCGTCGCCCTGCGCCTGTTCCTCAAACAGTTCCCCGTTCAGGCATACTTTTATGGTAACCGAGGGATGTAGGTTTTTGGCGTGCGTCAGCAGGTAGTTTTCAATGCGCACTTTATCTTCAATAGCGCTGCTGTCGAGCACGTCGGAAATAATGTATGGCAGATCGGCCTGGGTAACAGTTTCTTTCCGGTCGCCCAGATCGATGATGCGCTGCGTCACTTTTTTCAGGTCTTCATCCGATAGCTGGATGCCCAGCTGTTGCAGGTTATTTTCGATATTGGCTTTGCCACTGGTTTTTCCAAGGGCGTATTTGCGCTGGCGCCCGAAGCGTTCGGGCATCAGTTCGCTGAAATATAATTTGTTTTTTTTGTCGCCGTCGGCATGTATGCCGGCTGTTTGCGTAAATACGTTTTCGCCGACGATCGGTTTGTTGGCGGGGATGCGGAATCCGGAAAAGTTCTCTACCAGTTTGCTGACGGTATATAATGATTTTTCCGACACTCCCGTTTTGACCTGGGGCATAAAATCGTTCAGTACGGCAATGGCGCTGGCCAGGGGAGCGTTTCCGGCTCTTTCTCCCATGCCGTTAATGGTCAGGTGCAAACCATGCGCGCCCGCTCTGACGCCCTCCAGGACATTGGCGGTGCCGAGATCGTAATCATTGTGCGCGTGGAAGTCGATATGCGCTTTGGGATAACGTTTAACAATAAGCGAAACATAATCAAATACTTCCTGCGGCGTGAGGATCCCGAGGGTATCGGGAAGCATGATCCGCCTGATGGGCTGGGTCTGCAGAAAATCGAGGTATTGTAATACATAATCCCTTGACTGCCGCATGCCGTTGCTCCAGTCTTCCAGGTACACATTGGCTTCAAGGCCTTTCTTTTTTGCGAGAGCCAACACGCTGGCGACATCGGCAAAATGTTCTTCAGGTTTTTTCTTTAGTTGATGGGTCAGATGGTTTAAGGAACCTTTGGTAAGGAGGTTCATTACCTTTGCTCCGGCCTGTTCCATCCATTTTACGGAGACGTCGCCGTCTACAAAGGTCAGCACTTCTACCTTATTCAAGAGGCCGTTGGCTTCAGCCCATTCGGCAATCTTTTTAACGGCGTCAAACTCCCCTTCGGAAACGCGCGCGGAAGCAATTTCAATACGGTCTACTTTTACTTCGGTCAGTAACAATTGCGCAATTGTCAGCTTTTCCGAAGAAGAGAAAGACACTCCGCTGGTTTGTTCGCCATCGCGGAGGGTGGTATCCATTATTTCGATGCTGCGCGGTCTGCTCTCGGGGTTAGTATTCATTTACTGTATACAATTAATATAAGCGCTCGGAGGCAAATGACTGGATATCCGATTTCATAGCCTGCAAATAGTCAATATCGTCATAGCCGTTCATCATGTTATCCTTTTTATAATCATTGATCTCAAAGGATTCCTTTTCGCCGGTGGCGAGTATGGTAATGGTTTGCTGAGGCAGGTTTACTTCCAGTGGCGTATTGGGATCCGCTTCGATGGCGCTGAATATTTTATCAAGGAATGCGGGCGAAACCTGGGCGGGTAAAATGCCGATATTCAGAGAGTTGTTTTTGAATATATCCGCGAAAAAGCTCGATATCACGCAGCGGAAGCCATAATCATAGATGGCCCAGGCAGCGTGTTCGCGGCTGCTGCCGCTTCCAAAATTCTTTCCCGCTACCAGGATCTTCCCCGAGTAGATAGGGTTATTTAAAATAAAATCCTGTTTCGGGGTGTCATCGGCGTTATATCTCCAGTCGCGGAACAGGTTATCGCCAAACCCCTTGCGTTCTGTAGCTTTTAAGAAGCGCGCAGGGATGATCTGGTCTGTATCCACGTTTTCAATGGGCATTGGAACAGCCGAGCTGGTCAACACGGTAAATTTATCGTAAGCCATTTTTTTGTTCTTTAGAATTATAAAAGATTTCTGGGATCGGTCACTACGCCGGTTACTGCCGCAGCGGCGGCTACCAGCGGGCTGGCCAGCATGGTGCGCGCTCCTGGTCCTTGACGGCCCTCGAAGTTCCGGTTGCTGGTGCTCACGGCATATTTGCCGGCGGGTATCTTATCGTCGTTCATGGCGAGGCAGGCGCTGCAGCCCGGTTGGCGCAGCTGAAATCCCGCTTCTGTCAGGATATCCAGAATTCCTTCTTCCCTTATCTGTTGTTCAACGGTATGCGATCCCGGAACGATCCAGGCGGTAACATGGTCGGCTTTTTTCCGGCCCTTCACGATAGAAGCGAAGGCGCGGAAATCTTCAATACGTCCGTTGGTACAACTGCCAATGAAAACATAATCCACTTTTTTGCCCAGCATAGGTTCGCTCTCGTGGAAGCCCATATAGTTCAGCGATTTTTCATAGCTGGACTTTGCGCTTCCTGTTTCATGAGAAACGGGGATGCTGTTGGAAATGCCGATACCCATACCCGGGTTGGTGCCGAAAGTGATCATGGGCTCTATATCTGCCGCGTCAAAATGATATTCTTTATCGAACTGCGCGCCCGGATCGGTCTTTAATGTTTTCCAGTAGGCCATGGCCTCGTCCCAGGCTTCGCCCTTGGGCGCTTTCTCTTTCCCTTTAATATAGGAGAAAGTAATGTCATCCGGCGCGATCATTCCTCCGCGGGCGCCCATTTCGATGCTCATATTACAGACGGTCATACGGCCCTCCATACTCATTTGCTCAAAAACGGTTCCTGCATATTCCACAAAATATCCGGTAGCGCCGGCGGCGGTCAGCTGGGAAATAATATAAAGGATCACGTCTTTGGGCAGCACTCCTTTCTGTAACTGGCCATTGACATTGATACGCATCTTTTTTGCTTTTGGCTGCATGATGCATTGGGAGGACAGCGCCATTTCCACTTCCGAGGTGCCGATGCCGAATGCGATAGCGCCGAATGCGCCGTGGGTAGACGTATGCGAGTCGCCGCAGACGATGGTCATACCCGGCAGGGTAATGCCGTTTTCGGGCCCTATCACATGGACGATACCATTTTTAGGGTTGCCTAATCCCCAGTGCGAAATGCCGTATTTGGCTGAATTGTTTTTCAGGGCGTCCAACTGGGCTGCAGACAGCGGGTCCTTGACCGGCAGATGCTGGTTGATGGTCGGCGTATTATGGTCGGCTGTGGCAAATGTTCTTTCCGGGTATAGCACGGATAGTCCACGGGTCTTTAGCCCGAGAAAGGCTACCGGGCTGGTTACTTCATGAATAAAATGACGATCAATAAATAACACATCAGGTCCGTTTTTAATATGACGGACTACATGCGAATCCCATACTTTGTCAAATAGGGTTCTCGGTGAGTTGCTCATTTTGTTATAAATTAAAATAGAATGGCAAATTTCTTAAAAAATGAGCAGATATCAGGTTTTTAGTCAGACTATTATTTATGTTAATCTGTTAAATGGGGAAAACCTCTGTTAAAAGGCAATTTCCAATGCCGCCTGTTCGGAGGAGGTTATTGGTATGGAACAGTTTGGATATTCCGGTTTACTTAGCAATGAGCTTAAGCCAGAGGTACTGTATTGGACGTGGGAATGCCTAAGTGTGGGACGGCTTTATTATGGCCCGCTTGACTGAATGTAAAATATGATGGGGCATACAGGTAGGTCGACTGGTATTGGCCATTCGCTACATGGCTTATTGAAGTTCCACTCAATTGATAATTTCCTGAAGGTTTCTGATGTTTGGGTATATCTGCCCGATTACATCATTATTTATTATATCTAAATAGCGTTTGGAGGATTTTTTTGCTGAGCGGTTGGCAACCATTACTTTTGCGCCGGAGAGATGGCAGAGCGGTCTAATGCGGCGGTCTTGAAAACCGTTGACTGTAACAGGTCCGGGGGTTCGAATCCCTCTCTCTCCGCAAATCGAAACAATAGTGCTCCGCAAGGAGCATTTTTTGTTTCCGGACGCGACGCGAATTTATTCGCGGGAGCGGTAGGGAATAAAAAATGTCCGCACGAAGTGCGGCGCTATTGTTTTGGTTTGTAGCCGCCCGCCGCAGGCGCAAGGGATCATGAAGTAATCCCTCTCTGTTTTCTTCATAAATAATTGACAATCAATTATTTATGAAGCTGTTTTAAGGCCTCAATTTCTCCTTAAACCTAAGCATCAAAATCGCTCAAATTGGTGTAAACTAAATGCTTACACGTATTTAATCTGGAGTATATACCAAACACATTACACAAGAAAGTTCGTCTTCGGTTCGGCAATATCCTTTCCATTTTACGAACCGAATAAGTAAAAATCAATGCCCAGTATCTTTTACGAGATTAAAACAATGTTCACTTCAAATCTCTAAAAATGGTAAAGGCATTTCATCACATCTTCTTCCTGAAGAAATCAAAAGATCACGAAAAGAGACCCGTTCCGATCTATTTGCGAATTACAATGGATGGTAAAATAGCAGAAATCTCAATTGGGAAAAAGGTCCAAAAGGATCTATGGATTCCAAAAGTAGGTAGAACAAATGGAAATACAAAAGCCCGGCAAGCTCTGAACTCTCACCTCACGTTATTGGAATATCAATTATTTGAAGCATATCAAGCAATGCTTAGTGAAAAGAGAATGATTACTGCCATGGCTATTAAGAACAGGTGTAAAGGCATTGATGACTGTCAAAGGATGTTGGCGCCAATATTTCAAAAACACAATAACAGAATTGCTGCTTTGGTTCCTAAAGAGTATTCCCTTGGTACTGTCGAAAGATATAAGACAAGCCTGGCTCACACAATCGAATTTATGAGATGGAAATACAAAGCTTCGGATATAAATATCCTGGATATTAATCATGATTTTATCTCCGACAGCTTCAAGAACAGTGAAAACAATTGTTGACAGAGCCCTTGAAATTTTGAGAGGACCCAATGGTGAGAATGTAAAGAAAATTGAAGTTGTAGGATACGAAACAGATAGTGAAGATGGCGGTTTGATTCCTATTGACTTAATCGCTGACAGGTATATTCAATTTATTGAACTTGACGAACCCCCGGAGAACACTGACCTTTTAGAAGGACAAAGAAAGCAGCAAATTCTTGAATTATATGATAAATGCTCAGATGATTTTAATTCAATTTTTGGCAAATAATGAATAAAACCATTTCATACTATATTGAGAAATTTAGAGGGCTTCCTTTGGCAGCTACCATTACTTTCATTGCCTGGAAGTATTGGTCTTTTTTTTCTTTACTACGGAAAAAGATTTTTTTGATAAGTTAATAGCAATTACAACCACTTTATTTGGATTTCTGCTGGCCGTACTCACTCTTATAATTCAAAGCAACAGCCCGACAGTTGCAGTTATGAAAAAACATGGAAGTTACAAAAGACTGATTAACTATAATAAGACAATTGTTCTGCTTTCCGCAATTGTACGCTTTCTTTCAGTTGTGCTTTTGCTTGGGAGAGAAAAATTGATTGCAGAGCAATGCACTGATATATTGAAATATTCAGGGTTAATCAACTTCTTTCTTTTTCTATGGACTTGTTTTGATACGTTTGTATTCGTATTAATATTTTGTAAAATAATTTTATCAGAACCTTCACAATGAATTTTAGCAACACGAAACTTACAAATTTGACACTGCACTATATTGGGAATAAAATTGCTGACGGAAAATTTCTTTCATCACAAGAACCGATAATGCTAACTGAAGAATTAGAGAATAAATTAACTCCGTTTTATTTGCAGAAATTCGTAACCGTTCCTGACAGATATAGGTTTTATCACTTATCATCACTAAAGTTTAACGAGGTTTACAACTTCATTTCGGACATCTTTGAAGACGCTACTATATTTGGGCAATTGTCAAAAGAAATTGCAGCCCATCTATACGAAAAATCTGTTCATCCCAACATTAAGCCTGGTGAATTGCACATTGGGTATTTTACCCAATGTGTCTATGATAACAAACCTATTGATGCTATTGGTATTTTCAAAACCGAAGACAAATCAGGTTTCTTTGAAGTTTCGGAAAAAACAAAATCTTTATCGCTGCAATATAGGGAAGGGATAGACATAAACAAATTTGAAAAAGGCTGTTTAATTTTTAATACATCCAAGGGGGCTGGATATGAAGTATGTGTTATTGATAAACAGAGTAAAGGCGAAGAGGCTAAATATTGGATGGATGATTTTTTAGGGCTATTACAAATAAGTAATGAGTTTAGCCAAACTAATGAAATCCTCTCGCTTACGAAAAATTACATAGTAAATCAATTTGAAGAAGATTTTGAGGTATCAAAGACTGACAAAATTGACCTGCTTAACCGTTCTATTGACTACTTTAAAACACATGAATCTTTTGATAAAAAAGAATTTGAAAAGGAAGTTTTTTATCACCCAGAAATGATTAAGTCTTTCAGGAATTTTGATTCCCAATACAGGCAAAGCAATGAAATAGATATTGACGACAGTTTTGACATTTCACTTCAGGCAGTTAAGAAACAAGCAAGAGTTTTTAAAAGTGTATTGAAACTTGACAAAAACTTTCATATTTACATTCACGGCAATAAAGAGATGATTGAAAAAGGCGTTGAGAAAGATGGCCGGAAATACTACAAGATTTATTACGAAACAGAGAGTTAATGAATGCTTATTGATTTGTGCAAAACCACTTTCGCACCTTATCTTTTGCTTGCAAAAGATAAGGTGCAATTATTAAAATTATACTTTATGGGGAAAAGTTTGCTGTTAACAACCTAAGCACTGCAACCAATCAAATGGTTTAAACCATTTGATTGGTTGCAGTGAAGCTATACTTTTATTTTTTAAAAGAACCGCTTATCCACACAATTTTGCTCGCCAAATATCCATTCCAGCCACTTCTTGCCCTTCAAATGTCAAGTATTTTGCACTAAATATTTGACAAATACTTCGGTTTTATAATACCGTGCTACAGAAGCTCAATTTTGCTCATTCACCCTTTTTGATACTTACAGTACCACTTAAAATATTATTTGGTCAATTTTAGTAATAATGATAATTATATTTTACAAAATAACTTATATTTGTAAAATATAATTATCATTATGCAGAATAAGAAACCTCGAATATTGCCAAGTATAGCTAAAATTCTTACAGAATTTGGCGAAAACATTAAGCTGGCCCGGTTGCGCCGCAAGCTGAGTGCAGAGCAGGTGGCAGAAAGGGCTAATATCAGCCGGCCAACCCTGCTTTCTATAGAAAAAGGCTTGCCAGGGGTCGCTATTGGCTCTTATGCTCAGGTACTTTTTGTATTGAACCTGGAAAAGGATTTATTAAAAGTAGCAGTAGATGATACACTTGGCAGAAAACTGCAGGATGCAGAATTAACAGTAAAAGAAAGAGCGCCTAAAAAATAAATACAGTAATGGCAGCAGCAAACACAAAAAAAGAAATTCAGGTATATGCACATTGGCAGGGTTTACAAGAACCTTCGCTAATGGGTGTGCTGTCAGTATCACCGGCAAAAGGAAAAGAATCTTTTTCGTTTGAGTATGCTGATGCATGGCTCAAGTCCGGTTTTTCTCAAATGATAGACCCAGACCTTCAACTTTATTCAGGAGCGTATTATCCACGGGATGATAAACCCAACTTTGGTGTTTTTCTGGATTCATGCCCCGATAGATGGGGAAGAGCATTGATGCAGCGTAGAGAAGCTGCCATTGCAAAGCAGGAAGACAGGGCAGCAAAAAGATTATTGGAATCAGATTTTTTATTGGGTGTATATGATGGGCACAGGATGGGCGCACTGCGTTTTAAATTAGATAATGATGGGCCTTTCCTGAACGACAATAAAGCAATGGCTGCCCCACCATGGACATCGCTACGGGAACTGGAACATGCAAGTTTAAAATTTGAAGAAGATAATACAGATGACCCGGAATATTTAAAATGGTTAGCAATGTTGATAGCGCCGGGTTCATCATTAGGTGGCGCTAGGCCAAAAGCAAGTGTGATGGATGCGCATAGCAATTTGTGGATTGCAAAATTCCCCAGCAGGAACGATGATAAAGACATAGCCGCCTGGGAAATGGTTACCAATCAACTTGCAATAAACGCAGGGCTAAATGTTGCTGAAGGAAAGCTGTTGCAGTTTAACAACAAATACCATACTTATCTCACAAAACGTTTTGACAGAACAGCAGCCGGTGAACGGATTCACTTTGCATCTGCAATGACCTTGCTTGGTCATATAGATGGAGAAGATGCTTCCAGCGCAAGCTATTTGGAATTGATGGAGTTTATTTCACGGCACGGTGCAGCAGTAGAAGATGATTTAGAAGAATTATGGCGAAGAATTGTATTTAGCATCTGTGTAAAAAACACAGACGACCACCTGCGTAACCATGGTTTTCTACTTACAGAAAAGGGATGGCTGCTTTCACCTGCCTATGACATTAATCCCAATGAATATGGAAAAGGCTTGAGCCTCGACATTACCGAAGCAGATAACTCACTTGATTTGGATTTAGCAATGGAAGTAGCCGGGTATTTTCGCTTATCAGATGATAAAGCCTCACAAATAATAGAACAAGTTTCTGCTGTTGTTAAAGACTGGAGAAAAATCGCCGCCAATTATAAAATTTCTAATGCAGAACAAGAAAGGATCTCAGCAGCATTTAGTTAATTTTTTATCTTTGCAGGAACAGAACGCTCAGCTCTCTTTGACAAGACTACATTTACCGGCGTAATTCGTGAGTTTGCGACCTCGACCTTCGTAAATAATTGTAAATAAATCAGATAGGGACAAAGTTCATTTCCCTCTCTCTCCTTAAGCCTGCCCACCGCAGGCGCAAGGGATCGCCGCAGGCAATTCGCCGATACTTTAGCGAAGATATTTGTAGGGCGGCTTCATTTAATGATAGTTAGTCGTTTTCGGTTTCATTTTTAATAACATTAAAAATGAGGTTTATTCAGGGAGTATATCCATGCTCGGAACTATACAAAGTTGCATAGCTTTGTAGGTATAATTGAAAATAAAGCTAACGCGAAATGAAGAAAATAGGATTCTTATCGTTTGGGCACTGGGCCAATCACCCTGCCTATAGGACCCGCACAGCAAGCGACACTTTGCTGCAGTCCATTGATTTGGCTGTTGCCGCCGAAGAGATCGGTTTAGACGGCGCTTATTTTCGGGTGCATCATTTTGCGGCCCAGTTGGCATCGCCATTTCCTCTGATCGCAGCTATTGGCGCCAAAACAAGCAAAATAGAAATTGGAACGGGCGTAATTGATATGCGTTATGAGAATCCGCTGTATATGATCGAAGACGCCGGAGCCGCTGACTTGATTTCGAGGGGGCGGTTACAATTGGGGATCAGCAGGGGTTCGCCGGAACAGGTAATCGATGGATGGCGTTATTTTGGATATGGGTTGGCAGAAGGAGAAACCGATGCGGATATGGGACGGCGAAAAGCGTTGGAATTCCTGGATAGACTAAAAGGCGTGGGTTTTGCTCAGCCTAATCCGTACCCGATGTTTCCCAACCCGCCGGGTTTGCTGCGTTTGGAACCGCACTCGAATGGGCTGCGGGAACGTATCTGGTGGGGAGCCGCTTCTAATGCGACGGCTGTTTGGGCGGCCGAAAACGGAATGCACCTTCAAAGCTCTACTTTGAAGTATGATGAAAGCGGCAAACCTTTTCATGTGCAGCAGGCCGAGCAGATCAGGTTGTATAAAGAAGCGTGGAAAAAAGCGGGATACCAGCGCGAAGCAAGGGTTTCGGTGAGCAGGTCTATTTTCGCATTGGTAAACGATCAGGACCGCTATCTCTTTGGGCAGGAATCTGATCGGAGCGATACAATCGGAATGATAGAACAGGACAAACGCGCTATTTTCGGAAGAAGCTATGCTGCAGAACCGGATCAGCTCGTCAAAGAATTGGCTAAAGACGAAGCTATTCAGGAAGCAGATACGATCCTTCTGACAATACCTAATACCTTGGGCGTGGAATACAATATACATGTATTGTCTTCTATCTTAAAACATGTCGCGCCGGGATTGGGTTGGCGTTGAGTGTTTAACCTGGTAAACCCGTTAGAACTTTAATGCAGGCGCCGAATCGTTGCATTATCCCTGATGGAGATTGCAGCAGGCAATTCCGCCTGCCTGAGAAATGATTCTTTAAGCTGCTCTTCAATTCTACCTGCTCCAAAATTCTTATGCGCAAATCGTAGGCGCGAAGGAGCATTGGAGTTACCCCGCTTTTGATTAATCATCGATTCAATTATTGGTTAGCTGCTTCAACAAGTCTTTCCGTGTTTGAAATGGATCCGCTCTTTTCCTCGGCATCCCTCATAGAATAAGCCCCTTATTTGTCAACATGATTGCGTTAAAAAAAATTTGGGGCAGTATATAAATTGTTTATATTCGTACATATGTAAGACATATTTAATTTTTTGTGGCTATTAGATAATAGATAAGAAATATTATCTCAAGTAAAAGGCTACTCATACAAATTCAAAGAAAATGCTCAACAATAGAATAGCAATTATTACCGGGGCGTCTAAAGGCATTGGTAAAGCTGTCGCGCTAAGGTTTGCCGCGCATAATTATTTCATCACGCTGGTTGGCAGGGATCAAAAAGAATTGGAAGAAACTAACAGATTGATAACGACGCAATATAAAACGGAATCCCTGGTCTGCCAGGGCGATCTGGCAGATGAGGAGTTTCTGCGGGAGATTGTAGATCGGACCATGACAAAATGGGGAAGAGTAGATGCGTTGATTAATAATGCCGCCTGGCGTCAGATTGAGACGATGCGAACGATTAGTTTGACAACCTGGGAAAAGACAATAAGAATTTGCCTGACGGCTCCTGCCTTTTTAGCGCAGTATTGCGCTTCAGTAATGGAAAAACTTGCCATTCAGGGAGTAGTAATAAATGTTTCCAGTATTATGTCTGATAGGCCGGGAGGCATTAGCCCTGCATACGCGGCTTGCAAAGGAGCCCTCGAAAGCCTTACTTACGAGCTGGCTATCACTTATGGAAGAAGTGGAATACGCGCGCTTTGCGTAAGACCAGGACATATCGACACAGATATGAGTAGAGATTATGTAGATGGGAAAGGCGAAGATCTCAGCAGCAAGACAATTGGCTACCTCGTAGATGCAACGCCGCTGGGACGAGGCGGGGCGCCCGCTGAAGTTGCCGAAGCTATTTATTGGCTGTGTACGGATAGCGCGTCGTTTATAACTGGCGCGACGCTGACGATTGACGGCGGTTTTTCTCATAATATTAATAGTTATGCGATTAAAAAACTTCAATTTCCCAATGAGTTTGAATAGTATTTGGCGCTACGATGATTTTTTACCGGCAGTGGCCGATCAGCACAGGGTAAAACTGGGCGAAGGGCAGACTCCTTTGCTGAAATCACGAACGTTGGGGCCATTGCTTGGCGTAAAAGATCTTTATTTCAAGTTAGAGAACATGAATCCGACCGGGTCGTATAAAGATAGATTTGCAGCGGCTTTTGTGAGCATTTTGCGAAGCAAAGGCCAGGAGATTTGCGTCGCCACTTCCAGCGGTAATACCGGAGCTGCCTTAGCCGCCTACTGCGCTGCATCCGGTATAAAATGCTTTGTGGCAATCGTTGACGGAGCGCCATTAGGTAAGATTAAACAAATGCAGATATATGGAGCGCACGCATATATGGTACAAGGGTTTGGAACGGACACTGAAGTTACATCCAGGGTCTTCTCGTTGCTGGAAGAGATAACCCATTCGGTAGGTCTGCCTTTGCCCATCAGCGCTTACCGGTATTGTTCTGAAGGAATGCAGGGCGTTCAGACAATTGCGTATGAAATACTTGATGATATGCAGGATGAGGATGTTCATATTTTCTCGCCTGCCGGCGGCGGCGGGCTTACGCTGTCCATTGCGAAAGGCGCAACTGAATACGCAAGAAAATATCCTAATACTTTTTTGCCGGTAGTGCATTGCGTACAACCTGAGGGCAACAATACGATTGCAGGAGCTCTCCGGAACAATAAAAAAAATGCGCGGAAGATTGATTTTTCCCGAACGGAAATAAGCGGCTTACAGGTGCCTAATATCCTCGACGGCGACCAGACGATCTCTGCTTGCAGATCCCTGGGAGGCAACGGATACATCGTTTCAGATAGAGAGACCTTTCAATGGCAGCGCTTACTCGGAACCAAAGAAGGAATATTCTGCGAACCGGCGGGAGCAGTTGCGCTAGCCGGCCTGGCAAAAGCTGTTGAAGAAAAGCGAATCAATTCAACCGATAAGGTCGTTTGCCTGATAACAGGAAGCGGATTCAAAGACATGCAAACTGTCGATAAATATTTTGCTCTGCCCCAGCCCGAATATATAAACAGCGAGTTACTGTATCAGCATATCAAGAAATTAAGCCAAGGTTGATCGTTATGAAATATAGTTCTGGGAATATTATTTGGCGGATCCGGAAAATGTTTTAATATTGTACATATGTCATACATAATTTTTTGTTACCGATGAATATGGAGAATGTTTCAGATATGCCAGTCTTTACTATTCCATCAAAAACAGCCGGCCCTCGCCTGCTGATTTCAGCTGGGGTGCATGGCGATGAGTTCGAGCCGATGATAGCGGCCTGGAAGCTTATTCAGCAGACGCCATCGATATTGAAGGCAGGCGCTGTTACTATTGTTCCGCGAGTAAATATAAGCGCCTGTATGTTGGGAACGAGGACAGGGGCGGATCAGTTGGACTTGGCGAGAAGTTGTCCCGGGAACCTACATGGAACGGTTACAGAAATGAATGCCGCCCAAATAAGCGCCCTCATTGAGCAAGTTGACTATTTTATTGACCTGCATACAGGAGGAAAAATGTTTGATATATATCCTTTAGCCGGGTATATGATGCATCCGTCTGCTGAAATCTTAAATGAACAGCGGGCTATGGCCAAGGCTTTTAATTTTCCTGTGATCTGGGGGACAGACGTTTCTCCTAACGGAAGGACCCTTTCAGTTGCCAGGGATGCAAATGTGCCCGCTATATATATAGAGTTTGGGGGCGGCGATTGCGTTCGTTCAGAGATCATAGAGGCAGTGATCCAGGGTTGCGTAAACGTGATGAAAAGTTTAAAGATGACGGAAGCGCCGCCTGCGTTAAACAGTCAGTTCAAGTGGCAGATAGAAGACAACGCTCCAAATAATGGCTACTTGCAAGGGATGATGCCTGCTCCGTCCAAAGGAATATTTATTTCAAAGGTAAATCCGGGCGAAAAAGTTAAGAAAGGGCAATTATGGGGAGTTTTGTTTGATAGCGCAACGGGATCTCAGCAAGATATAAGGGCAGATAAAAATGGACTCGTGCTTTTTGTAAGAAGGTCTGCGCTTGTCGTAGAAGGGGATTCATTGGGAGGCATACTGCCTGTCGGGGATCGTAAACCTGATAAGGAGTGAAAGTCGGCATTTCGAAATACAGGATAAGAATCAAAGCCGGGCATTATCAGGAACGGCAGTTTCATTTTTGAATATTGTTGCCGAAACTCCATATGTAACCTAAATATAGCTATATGAGTAAAACACTAATATTAGGGCCGAATGTCCCTAAAACCCTTTTGCCGTTTTCTCCTGCAGTTCGTGCCGGCGATTGGGTTTTCTTCTCCGGACAGGCTTCAGTTGATCTGGAGGGCAATATTATTAACGCTTCTTTTGAAGAGGAATGCAGGAGATCGTTTGAGAATCTAAAATTAATCATGGACGCAGCCGGCGTAGGGCCCGGAGATATTGTTCAGGTGAGGAATTATGTTAGCAAACAGGAATACTTACCTGCATTTAACGCTATTTATAAGGAGTTCTTTAGCCCCCCTTATCCAGCCAGAACAACGCTGATAGGATGCCTTGGGGACCTTCTTAAGTTTGAAGTAGATGCCGTTGCATATGTAAAGCATTAAAGTATGAGATTTAAAATTGCATTGCTCGGTATCTATCATGAATCAAATACTTTTTCGGAAGAGCTCACTGTCATAGAGAATTTTTTGAGGGGGCATTATCTGAAAGGGGAGGCAATTCGCCGAGAGTATGAGCAGGCGCATCATGAAATTGGCGGAATGATAGAAGTTCTTGATAAACATAATATCAGGGTTGTCCCGGTGATGTACGCGGAAGCTACTCCGGGCGGGCGGATATCATCAGAGACCTATGATATTCTATTAGGCGACATGATGAGCGAACTGGAGAATGTTTTGCCGGTTGATGGATGTATGATTGTCCCCCACGGAGCGGCAGTGAGCGAAGATTTCCAGGATATGGATGGACATTGGCTGAGTCTGGTAAGAGAAAAATTAGGGAAAGAAATTCCTATTATTGGCACGCTTGATCCCCATGCTAACGTAAGTAAGTTGATGATTGAATCTACCAATGCCCTAATTGCTTACGCTACCAATCCTCATGTAGATCAGCGAGAGACCGGAAAAATTGCCGCTAATCTAATGGTAGAATGTTTGATGAAGAGAGCCTGGCCGCGCCAGGAACTAACGCAGTTGCCTTTAGCTATCAGTATTGAGCAACAATGCACTTTAAATGATCCTTGTAAAAGCTTATATGGCTATGTTCGGTCCCTGGAAAAGCGTAAAGGAATACTTTCAATAAGCATGATACTTGGTTTTCCGTATGCTGATGTGGAGGAAATGGGATCTTCTGTTATTGTCGTTAGCGACGGAAAAGGCGATACGCAGCGTCAGACCGGCGATGAAATACGCGCTTATATAACCTGTCGTAAAGAAGGGTTTAATGGGGATAAAAAGAACATATCATCCGTATTGGATTCAATAGATCAGCTCGTTAAACCGGTATTGATGCTTGATATGGGAGACAATATCGGCGCCGGCGCGCCGGGAGATAGCGCATTTTTATTAGAGAAGCTGGAAGAAAAGGGTGATTGCCGCTGTTTTATATGCATCTATGACCCAACATTAGTTGGTTTGGCGGAAGAACATGATTTGAACGACTGGTTTGACATTTCTCTAATTAGCGATAAGCGCGCTAACATGCCTTATAATATAAGCGTGCAGCTTAAACGCCTTGGCGATGGACGGTTCAATGAATCAAATCCAAGGCATGGCGGCCAGGCTAATTTTGATATGGGAAAGATTGCAATTGTTTCAACAAGAAAGGGAAATACCATTATGTTAACATCCCTGCGTATTTCTCCATTTAGTTTAAAACAATTAACAGCTTTCGGAGTCGATCCCAGCCTTTATGATGTTGTAATTGCTAAAGGCGTTAATGCGCCAATTGCCGCTTATTCGCCTGTTTGCCCAACGATATTACAAGTTGACACTCCCGGAATAACGCAGGCTGATATGACGAAGTTTTCGTTTAAAAACAGGCGCAAACCCTTATATCCATTTGAAGAGATATAGCGCGTAAAACGTAACAATGAAGGACTATTTGCAGGCAGGAATACAAAAAATAGCAGACATACCGTTTTATACGGAGGGACCGGCTATAGATAGCAGCGGGCTTTTTTATTGTACAACCCTTTCGGGAGGAAAAATACTGCAGATAGATGAACATGGCCATATAGTTGAGTGGGCAGAATCGGCCTGCCCCAATGGGCAAATTGTTATGCCGAATGGCGACCATCTTATTTGCGATAGCAAATTGGGCGTTATTAAACGATTCGATGCAAAGGGAAGATTTTTAAAAGATGAAACAAAGATTTGCTTTGCAGGGCGACAGACGATCTGTCTTAACGACCTGGTAGCAGACAGTAAGGGAAATATTTTTTTCACTGATTCCGTAAGGCGTAAAGGAGCCGTTCTTTTCCTGGGTAATGATGGTACGGAGCGATTGATAGCGGAAGATTTAGACTATCCTAACGGGCTTGCTTTATCTATAGACGAGAATCATCTGTATGTTGCCGAGAGCTATAGGAACAGGATTTTAAAAATTAAACTAACGGGTAGCGAGTTGATTGCCCAGCCGGAGGTTTTTGCAAGGCTGCCTGCTCATCATTCCAATAAAGCTGAAGATAATTTGCCGGATGGACTAACGCTGGATAGCGAAGGTAATCTATACGTAGCTCATTACGGCATGGGCAGGGTGCAAATATTGTCGCCATCCGGCGATTGTGTGTCTTCTATAGAAATACCTTTTCCGTTGGCGAGTAATTTGTTTTTTGTCGGCAAAAATATATTGTATGTCACGGGCGGCAGCGCAGAACCGGGACCGGGAGCTGTTGTTGCCGTTTTATTTGATAGAGATAACTAAAATGAAGGTTGATAGTTGTTTATCGACTGCGCCGAATTAATAATTGTTTTTATTGTATGGAATCATTGTTAAATAATCAACTAATAGTACTACCGGATCTGCCGGACAAAATGGGATGGGCAGGCATGTATGGCGGCGTAAGTAAGAATATACTGTTTTGTATGGGCGGCGCTAATTTTCCCGATGGCCCTCCTTGGGATGGAGGGCGTAAAAAATGGTATGATGATATTTATTTATTACAGGCGGGGGAATGGAGAATGATCGGCGAAAAGCTTCCGTTGCCTCTGGCTTATGGGGCGTCTGTTTCTTATGATGATAAGATAATTGTCATAGGAGGGAATAATCATACAGGGTATTTTAATGTCGCGTTCAGCTGCGCTTGGGATGGAGAAAGAATGCATTTTGAAGACCTGCCGGCGCTACCGGTTAGTTTAGCTCATATGGCCGGATCCGTCGTTAAAAGCATGGTGGTCGTGGCAGGTGGAAATTGCTATCCGGGCGGCGCGGCAATTCGAAAATGCTATGCATTGGATATGGAGAATATCAGCGATGGATGGTTTGAAATGCCGGATATTCCCGGCGAAGGAAGGATTGACCCGGTATGCGCCATATATAAAAATGAGTTTTACCTGTTCAGCGGTATAACGTTTGGTCCGGATGACGGTAAGGAAAAGATCAGACGCGCGCTAAATGATGGTTATAAACTGAGTATTTCCCGGTTAGAAACGGAGTGGTCGGGAAGCTGGAAAGCTTTGTCGAGGATGCCTCGCGGAGTGGCGGCGGCAGGAAACCCTTTGCCCGTATTTGAAAACGGAAAGATGTTGTTTTGGGGAGGGGTCGACGATGAGTCTATATTACACAAGGATCCGCCGAGCCATCCGGGGTTCTCCGGAAATTTATTGTTATACGATGCAGCGTTCGATACATGGAGCGATAGGGAACAGGTTTGGGATATAGATCCACGGGCTACGCTTCCTGTAGTATATTGGAATGACTGGTGGATATTTATAAGCGGTGAAATACGACCTGGAATGAGGACCAACAATGTAACAGGAATTGCGGAAATAAAATATTCTCTTAGCTGATTTGTCAACATACTGATCTTGACGGCAGGAAATAGCGAAAATAGAAGCGTATAATTTAAACGAACAACTGAATGAAAAAAATAAATATATTTCTTACTATTTTATTTTACCTCTTGGTAAGTAATTTTTGTTCGTTTGCAGGCGATGGCGACCAGGATAACAATATTCAATGGAAACTGCTATCTTCTTCTGTTGATCGTTCCCGCTTACCGGCAGCTTCCGGTTCCGGTATCCTGATCGGATATTTTGGCGAAACATTCATTATGGCGGGAGGTATGCTGCATGACGAGGGAGGCGAAAAGTATAGCGATACGGTATATCTACTAAAAAAGGATCGAGATGGTTTTAGCAGATTTGAAAGGGCTTCTTTTAAGTTAAAGCAAAAGATGGCCTTTGCCGCCTGTTTTTCGGAAGAGAACCGAATGATTTGGGCGGGCGGCGAAAACGAAAAAGGACTCCTTAAGAAGGCGGCAATGCTTAGGTGGGATGGAGATAAACAGGATATTTCCCAAATGGATTTGCCCGATTTGCCATTGGCTGTAAAAAATTCAGCCATAACAATTTATAATAATGTCATTTATATTGCCGGGGGCGAAACGGAAAAAGGCTTTACAAATCTATTTTTATCGCTTCATTTATCCGAGACCCCATTGAAATGGAAGGAGTTGCCATCGCTTCCGCTCCAATGCAATGTGCCTACGATTAATGTGCAATCAAACGGAGAAATCCCCTGTTTGTATTTAAGCGCTTTTCCTTCTGTTGAGGGGGCCTCAGAAAATCAAAATGGGATTATCGCTTATTATGACTTTACAACCAACAAATGGCGACTGATCCGAGCCAATAATTCGTTTTTTACAGATCGGCGGCCTGCAAAGAGCGTTGCATTTGGCGGGAATTATTTATTGTTTACCAAGTATGATGTTGTTAATGGTATTTCCTCCAGCGAAAGAGAGCCCGATAGTCTGTACTTGTATAATACAATTACAAGAAAGTCGGCCGATTTTGAAGCGCTGCCATCTATTATGCCGGGTGGAAATTTTTTATTTCGCGATGGGGATGGACTATTGTTATTGAATCTTACGAAGGACGGCAATATGGACGTTTGGTCCGGCAAACCTATTATTAGAAGTTATTTTACGTTATGGGACTATCTGGTCGTTCTGAGTTATTTGGCGCTTACCATAATAATCGGGTTAAGATTTTCCGGCGAACAGGTATCTACCAACCAGTATTTCAAGGGAGGAGGAAAAGTCCCTACCTGGGCTGTTGGTCTAAGTATTATAGGAGCGCAATTGAGCGCCATTACATTCATGTCCACCCCCGCAAAAGCCTATGCTACCAATTGGAACTATTTTTTTCTGGTCGTTTCGGTAGTCTTCATTTTACCGCTTGTGAATAGGTGCTTTATTCCATTTTATCGTACGCTGAATGTTACATCCGCTTATGAATACCTAGACAAAAGATTTAATTATACGATCAGGGTCATAGCCTCCATGGCCTATATTTTATTTGAGCTGGGAAGGTTGTCTATAATTCTTATTCTCCCCAGTTTAGCATTAGCGGTTGTCACGGGGCTGAACGAAAACCTGTGCGTATTAATTATAGGGATCATAACATTGATGTATACGTTTAAAGGGGGGATCAAAGCGGTTATATGGACTGATGTCATGCAGGTATGCGTATTGCTGGGAGGGGCTTTTTTGTGCGCGGTCTATATATTGATCAAGTTGCCTGTAGACGCGGATACTATCTATCAGAATATTCAGGTAAATCAAAAGATCAGGCTGATGGATCTTAATTTTGACTTGGTAAGCTCCAATTTTTGGGTGGTATTGGTCGGCGGGTTTACTTTAAATTTCCTGGCCTTTAGCACAGATCAAACCACCGTTCAACGATACCTGACCACCAAAGATGAAGATAGCGCGAAACGGAGCGCGCGAATTGCCGCATGGTTGTCAGTGCCTGCGGGAATTATTTTTTTGTGTATAGGAACATTGCTGTACTTGTTTTACTATTATCATCCGTCTGAGGTTAATATTGCCCAAGGCAGTAACGATTCTATATTTCCATGGTATATTGTAAGTCAGTTGCCTACGGGCGTCCGGGGGCTGCTTATCGCGGGAGTTTTTGCAGCGGCGATGTCTTCGCTCGGAAGCAGCCTTGCTTCCGCTTCCACGGCATTTATAACTGATTTTTATAAAATATTTATAAAGGACAAATCGGATAGAAGTTATTTGAACGCGGCAAAAGGCGTTACATTGGCAATTGGGTTGTTAGGAATAATGATTGCTCTTTACGTGATAAATAAGGGACTGATCTCGCTTTGGGATCAATATAATGTATTCATGAGCCTCTTCACCGGGGCTATAGGCGGCGTATTTCTGCTGGGTATTTTTACGACAAAGGCAAATTCTGCCGGCGTTATTGTTGGATTGGTCGTCAGCATTCTCTTTCAGTATTGGGTAATAGTTTATACGAATTTACATTTCCTTTTATATGCATTTATCGGCTTAGCGACGTGCTTTATCGTCGGATGGCTGACAAGTTTGTGTTTTCCGGGAGGTATAAAAGATATTTCCGGGCTTACAATAAAGGATAAATAAAATCAACTTACATCATTCGATAATGGTATCAGGCTAATGCAATCGATAAAACATCATAAAGGGATCGGCTCTATTGGCATGGGTTGCGTAACGCTCGGGCGTGAAGTGGACCCGAAGGCCTCCCTGAAGCTCCTGGATCGCGCTTATGACAGCGGAATTACTTTTTTTGATACGGCGGCTTCTTATGGGAACGGCCTGTCTGAAACTATATTGGGAGATTGGCTGCAATTCAGGCGTCCTGATATTGACCGAATTAAAATCGCAACCAAAATACCCGCTCCTTATGAAGCCGCAAAGATTATTCAGTCGGCGGAAGAGAGCCTCAGAAGACTTAAGATTGAGACACTCGATATCCTTTACCTCCATAGCTGGCATCATGGCATGGAGTATGAAAGCGTATTTACGGCATTGGATCAACTATTAAAATCCGGGAAAGTGCGCGGTTTGGGAGCAAGTAATTTTAATAAACAGCAGTTAGCTTATTCGATTAGCGTTCAGGAAGAATGTGGGCTAGCGTCTTTTCGGTACGTTCAAAATAACAATAATATAGCAGTAAGAGAAGTAGGAGACGACTTGCGCTCTGTTTGCCTTGATAAGAAAGTTAAAATTGTTACTTATAGTCCGTTGGGGGCCGGTTTTCTCACTGGAAAATATCTAACAGGCATACAGGAAGGAACAAGATTCCACGTGGCGCCCGCTCATCGGGAGGATTATTTCAATGAAACTGCCTTTCGGAGATTATCTGCGCTTCAGGATATAGCCATGAGAAAAGAGATCGCAGTAGAGCATATTGCTTTAGCCTGGGCGCTTCATTATCCGGATGTATCTCATGTATTGATCGGCGCTCGCGAGGATCGCCATATTGAGCAGGCGATCGCGGCCCTGGATTTCGACGACCCGGATGTTTTTACCGAATTGGATTTGACATGATCATTATGCGATAGCTCGCATTTATTCTGCCATGTTCCAATTTGGGTTTTATGAAAAAAGGAAATGAAATCACTGCCATTGCAAACTTTAAAAATAATTAAATGAGACTATCTATTTCGTGCCTAATTATTATCGCGCTGCTGATCGGTCAATGTATAATCATCAATGCTCAATCATTGTATAAGCAGGCGCAAATAGCCCCTGACAAACAAATTGCAGCAATATATCCGGAAATTGTCCGATTAGGAGACGACAGGTTGTTATGCGCATATTCTCTCCGGCAGGTCGTTCGTGAAAATGAGTATCGCGTTTCGGTAATAGGGATATTTAGTAAAGATAATGGGACGACATGGGGCGACGCTATAAACCTGATTGAAGTCGCGCCTGACTTAAGTTATGACGTTAGCATTGTCGTTAACGGTACAGTTGTTGTCGTAAGCGCCACGGTAGTTCCGCCAACGCACGGATCATTTGTGTCGACTTCCCGCACATTAGCTGTTCGCAGCGAAGATAACGGGAAGAGCTGGTCCGGGATATATGAGATACCGATGAAGTACAGATATGTTTCAGGAAAAGTCAATCCGGGGATTACTTTAGTAAATGGCATATCTATGTTTGCATATGCGGGGGATAAGGGTTTACAGGATAAAGAGCAGATAGGCGCTGACAAGGATCAGAACTGTATTGCGGGAATAATGATTAGTACGGATGAATGCAGAACCTGGATTCAGGGGCCTGAATTTGAGATGGACAAAAAGGAAATTGCAAATAATGCCATTAATGGGTTGGATGAGCCAGCGATCATAAATTGCCCGGATGGCTCTTTATACATCCTTTTTCGGACAGGATTTGATAGGCTTTATGAATCAAGAAGCTCGGACAATGGTAAAACCTGGACAAAACCGGCTCCTTCGCTTCTCATAAGCCATAATGCCCCCGCCGCTCTATGCGCGATCGCAGGAGAGCGTCCTGGTATTCTTGCCGTTTGGAATAATTCTAAGACATCCCGGTGGCCATTGTCTGCGGCTATGTCTTTTGATAATGGAAGAAGCTGGACTTCTCCGAGAGTGATTGCCGAATACCCTGGATACCAATCATCCTACCCTGGGTGCATACAGGCTGCTGATGGTACGATAGTGGTAGTTTGGCATCAGGATCATCCGTCCCGATCTGCGACAATTGAGATGACCCGATTCAGCCTTGAATGGCTTCTCCCGTAATCGTATCTATTGCTCCTGACTGTTTTTAACGCTATAGCCAATTATTTTTTCCTGATTTATCGCTAAATAAAAAATTATGAAACAACTGTTGCATATTTCAATTTTTTTCCTGTTGAATTTGCTTGATGCGCAGTCGCAGGCTCCTCCAGCCGCTCCCGGGCACGTTCAACTGGCTCCTGGTCGCGAGGCCGTCTTTCGTTATCCGACCATTGCGCGCTTAAATGACGATCGTTTGCTTTGCGTGTACTCAAAAGAGGAAAAAAATAATTTTGAACAGTACCGCATTGTGGTAGAAGGCATTTTTTCTGATGATCATGGCATATCCTGGAGTAAGCCTGTAATATTAATAGACGCTGATCCGTCGTTAAGCCTGGACGCCAGTATAGTTGTGACATCGAAAGCGGTTATTGTCAATTCGACGGTTGTGCCAAAAACGCATTATAAATTCGTGTCGACATCAAAAACTATGGCTGTTAGGAGCGAGGACAATGGAAAGACCTGGTCGGAGGTTTATGAAATTCCTATTAATCACCGGTATGTTGCCGGAAAAATAAATCCGGGCGTCACGTTAGACAACGGCGTTTCTTTTTTTCCATATGCTTGGGACAAGGGATTGCAAACCAAGGCCAAGATCAGCGGGGATAATGAGCAAAACTGTATTTCGGGCTTAATGCTGAGCATTGATGGAGGTCTTAGCTGGAAACAAGGCCCCCAGTTCATGATCCGAAAGAAGAAGACCGCAAAAAACGCCATTAACGGGCTGGACGAGCCGGCTATTGTAAAGTGTCCTGATGGATCCTTATATATGCTTTTCAGAACGGGCTTCGACAGGCTTTATGAGTCGAGAAGCCGGAATGGGGGCAAAACCTGGAGCGCGCCTGGTCCGTCTGCATTGAAGAGCCATGATGCGCCTGCGGCTTTATGTGAAGTAACCGGCGATTCACCGGCTATCCTTGCGGTCTGGAACAATTCTGAAAATTCAAGATGGCCATTGGCGGCGGCTATGTCTTTTGATAATGGTAAAAGCTGGACTTCTCCGAAGGTGATTGCCGAATATCCCGGATACCAATCATCCTACCCAGGATGCGTACAAGCCGCTGATGGTACGATAGTAATAGTATGGCAGCAAAATCATGCTGATCGGCCCCGGACTATCGAAATGAAGCGGATTACTGCAGCGTGGTTGGTAAATGATCGCGCTGCAGAATAAGTATGCATATACAAAATGGCTATTATCTATTTATGTAAACACCCTGAGCTTATTCATGAAGGGCTCAGGGTGTTCTATGATCCTGGCGCTATATTTTACCGGCCGATTCTATTTCATCAAATATTTTCAGGATCTCATTTTCTTTCCATTCGCGATTAGTCAGTAAACCCATAGGGGGGTTAGGGATGCCGGTATCTATTCCATACCGCATTAATATTGCTTTTCTGAAAAACGACCATACGTCTGGTAAGGTTTTGAAAACTGTTTCAGAAAAAACTGACATGAACTTGTTGGCTAGGTCAATATTTCCATTTAAGAAAGCTGTTCGGACGCTTTTGCATTCCACTCCCCATAAATTAAAATAGCTCCCGATATTCCCGGCAACGCCGCTGAGCGCCGCTTGGCAAAGAAGTTCCTCCGCGCCGCTGAAAAGACAAAGTTTTCCTTCGGATAATTTGCTAATCAGGCTGACCTCATAAAGATTATCCGTGGTCAGTTTCATTCCGGTTATATTGGGCAAAGAGAGCATTTGCCCGATATATTCCGTAGCGGAGCCTCCGAATATGCTATGGTTGCCGATGTGGTAAGCAAAAAAAGGAATGTCAATGGACGATGAGATCAT
The DNA here is from genome assembly GCA_016786785.1 of Chitinophagaceae bacterium. GTDB lineage: Bacteria > Bacteroidota > Bacteroidia > Chitinophagales > Chitinophagaceae > Flavitalea. Next base: position 13,528 of record JAEUVR010000270.1, on the reverse strand, counting down.
CTTATAATGCGCTATGATTTTATCCATTCCTGCTTGATAATAAATAGGGCCTACGGTGGAAACGCCATATGCTCCCATCTTTTGCGCTTCCTTTGCCAATCGTATCGATTCGTTAGGATTCATGGCTCCTACCTGGACGATCACCGGGAACCTGCCCGCGGCCACATCTATTACCCGTTTGGCTATTTCATTACGTTGTTTTTCTGAAAATAGGAAGCCTTGTCCCGTAGACCCGAGGATGTACAAGCCATCAAGTTCCTGTTTTACGAAAAGTTCTACCAATGCTTCCAGTTCTTTCATTGCCGGATCCCCGTTTTTATCGACTGGGGTTAACAGCGCCGGCCAGATACCGCCGATTTTTTTACTGTCCATGTTAATGTGGTGGGTTTATTGATGTATGTATATATGTATGACAAATATAGTGTTATTCTTATTTATCCATCGTCGGATGAGTAATAATTTAAAGGAAATATGCCGTTTGAAAAGGATGAGTTATTGAATGTAGGCGATGTTATTCAGACTTTTTTTATTGCTCTGGCGCTTTCAGCGACTATCTGGCTATAGCGCTCTTGAGATAGGCTTATACGTTTTATAAATCGGCCTTTCAAGCGTAATGGTCAACTCTGACGTAGACAGGCGTCAACCTTTCGGCGACAAACTTTTTCTTAACCAGGTTGAGTCTGGAAGGTTGTAGCGCCCGGCAAAAAAAATTTTTTTGGAAATGATAATTTTCCTACTATTGTAATATGTAATACATATTACATAACCTCTTTCCAAAACTTAAATACGCGTTGTTTATGAAATTCGACCTAACTGCCAGACGAGAAAGCCCGGGCGCCATAAATGGCGGCGGAATTCCATTTGCTCGCCAGAGTAAGCTTTACGTTTTTATTCTATTTAATTTGATTTCTTTTCAGCTTTATTCACAAATGACTGTTACCGGCTTTGTTGAAGATGTGAATGGGAAGGGTATTGCAGGCGTTACCGTCAAAGTAAAGAATGCTTCTGCCGGATCGTCTACAGACAGTATAGGAAGGTTCTCTATTAATGTCGCCAATGGTAATGATATATTGATTTTTTCTTCGACTGGCTACCGTACCAGAGAAGAAGCAATCGGCGGTCGCGCCAATATAAGCATGGTTCTCGAGCGGGAACTGACAAATTTGGACGAGGTATTGGTAGTAGGCTATGGCGCTCAATCCAGGGCTACGGTTACAACGGCTATTTCAAAGGTGGATAATAAAGCCCTGCAAAATGTGCCGTTTGCCAATCCTGCTTCGGCGCTTCAGGGAACTGTGTCGGGGGTCCGTGTGCAAACCACTTCGGGCCAGCCGGGCGCTGCGCCAAGGGTCATTGTTCGCGGAGGCACATCGATCAATAATCCCAATGGCGCGGCTCCTCTCTATATCATTGACGGAGTTATTAGAGGGAATATGAATGATATTGCGGCCGAGGATATTGAATCCATACAGGTGCTTAAAGATGCGGCATCCACCTCTATTTACGGAGCAAGGGGATCCAACGGCGTAGTGATCATTTCAACAAAATCGGGAAGGTCTGGCAGCCCCAGGATAACGTATAATTATGATTTGACGCGGTCGGCTCTCGCCCGCGGCTATGATTTTGCTTCCGCGAGGGACTTTATATATTTTCAACGGCTTGGTATTGCCGCGTCTGCGGAGAAAAAGCCTAATCAACTTTCCATGCTTACCGGCCTTGGCGCCGCCGGGACGGGAAATGATCTGACAAATAACACTGCCTACACTACGCAATATCTTACGCCTGATAATGAATATAAATTAAATGAAGGTTGGGAAAGTATGCCCGACCCAATCGATCCAACGAAAACGATCATTTTTAAAAGCACTGATTTTCAGGATGTGCTATTTCAAACGGGATGGTCGCATAATCACAATCTTGCCGTTTCAGGGGGATCTCAAAATGCAACATTTAATGCAAGCGTTGGATACCTAAGCAACGAGGGTATTGCCATTACTACAAATTATAAGAGGCTTTCATTGAATTTGAACGGAGATCTTAAGCTGAGAGACAACCTGAAAGTATTTAGTCGTCTGATGTATTCGAATAGAACCGATAACGGCGTAAATACCCGGTCTGGTTTTGTTTTTGCAAGATCTGTTGCGGCGCCCCCTACGACAAAATATAGGTTTGAAGATGGCAGCCTTGCTCCCGGAGCAAATTATTCAATTGGAAATGCGGTTTATCATTTAAATAGCAGGGTGGCCGAGAATGTATTGGATAATCTGACAATGGTCGTCGGCGCCCATTGGGAGCTATTGAACGGTCTTTCATTTGATCCGCAGGTTTCTATTTTTTCTACGGTCAATGATAGCCGACTTTTTCAAAAGGCCGGACTTATTTTTGGCCCCACTGGTTATTCGGCTGCGCGAGATGCGACTGCGGGCCATACTAAACAATTTCAGAAACAGGCAGACGCTGTTTTCTCTTATAATAGAACCTTTGGCGATTTGCACAACCTGGAGGCTAAAGCGGGATTTTCCTACTTTGGACTACAAAATACAGCCTTGAATGCCGCGGGCAGAAATGCTGCGACCGATTTGATCCCAACTTTAAATGCATCTGCGCAGCCCGTATCTGTAAGTTCAACTGAAAATAACCAGGTAATCGCCGGATACTTTTCAAGGATCAACTATAGCTTTGATCAGAGATATCTCCTGTCGCTCACCGCGAGGTACGATGGAGCATCGAACCTGGGAAGTAGTAATAAATGGGGGTTTTTTCCTGGCGTATCTGTCGGATGGAACTTGCACAAAGAGAATTTCTGGCAGGATGTATCCAAAGCCGTTTCTCAATTTAAACTCAGAGGCAGCTACGGGGTTAATGGTAATATCAGCGGGCTTGGGTTTTATCAGGCGCAGGGACAGTATAGCACCGGAAATCAATATGCGGGAGTGGCGGCAGTTCAGAATACGGGTTTAACGAACCAAGAGTTAAAATGGGAGCAATCAAACACCTTTGATATAGGCGCCGATATCGGGTTATTGGGTAATAGAATCAGCATTCTCTTTGACTATTACAGAAGAGAAACAAAAAATCTGCTGACAACGCTGTCGCTCCCTCCATCAACAGGTTTTGGAAGCGTGGTTACTAATTTAGGCACTTTGGAAAACAAAGGAATAGAACTGGAATTAGGCGCCAAGCTCCTTCCTGCAAGCGCTTCTGTTCAATGGGATGTTTCTTTTAATGTTTCAAAAGTAAAAAATAAGATATTGAAGCTTCCTCCTAATGGGACATTGAATAACCGGATCGGCGGTTATTATGTTTGGGATTCAAAAATAGGCGACTATGCCTGGCTTGGCGGCTTGCAGGAGGGAGGAAGCGTCGGCGATTTATTTGCCTATAAGCAATTGAGTATTTATGCAACGGATCAGGAAGCTGCGCAGGCGCCCCAGGATCTGATTATTCCCGGAAATAATAAAACAAAAAAAGGAGGGGATGTCAACTGGCTGGATGCCGATAATAATGGCGTAATAGATGAAAAGGATCGCGTGTTTGTCGGGAATATTTATCCAAAATGGACAGGCGGGTTCTCGAGTACGGTAGGCTTCGGCGGATTTAGCCTCTATTTGAGAATGGACTTCATTACGGGTCATACAATTCAAAATCAAACAAGAGAGTCATTTATTGGTCAATACCAGGGCGAAAACGGGCTGTCAAATGAGGTCCTTCAATCCTGGCAGAAGCAAGGCGATATTACCGATGTTCCAAGATATTATTGGGCGGACCAGCAGGCGCAGAATAATCTGTTCAGGGGAAATTCGAGGTATTTTGAACGGGGCGACTTCCTTGCGGTCCGCGAGCTGACTTTGTCTTACAGCCTTCCGGGAAAGATGCTGCAGAAGTTTAAGATAAGTAACGTGCGGTTCAATGTAACGGGAAACAACCTTTACTATTTTACCGGTTATCAGGGATTAAATCCGGAAGATGGAGGGCTGGATAGCCCGGAGGGCGGCGATTTTGGGAGATACCCCATACCCCGCAATATCATCTTTGGCGCAAGCATTTCTTTTTAATTCTCAGTAATACTTAAATTATGAAACAATTAGCTAATATATTGGCATTTTTTACTGTCATGATGTTCCTGGCTCCGTCCTGTACCAAATCATTAGAATTGGATCCGGTGAGCCAGATTTCAAGCGCTACGTTCTGGAAAACTGAAGATGATGCAGTTGGCGGCCTGAATGGCATGTATGTTCGTTTAAGAGCGCAGGCCGCCGGTAACTTCTTTTTATGGGGCGAAGCAAGGAGCGAGATTATGACCAGAAGCCTGGGCGGAACGGCCGGATACGACGCTTATTATGAAAATGCTTTAAATACAGCAGTGGCGGGTCCATCGTGGGGAGGATTATATACAGTTATACATGACGCTAATCTATTGCTGAAATATGTTCCCTTGATAACTTTCAGAGACGAGGCTAAAAAGAATAATATTTTGGCGCAGACATATGCTATGAGAGCATTTGTTTATTTCCTGATGGTAAAGACCTGGGGAGATATCCCCTTAATTTCTACGCCGACCGAAAGTTTCAGCGCTGAAGCTATTCAAAAGGAAAGGTCTGCTAAAAGCGAAGTGTTTGCATTTATAAAACAGGATATTGAGGAGGCGATCCGCCTTTTTTCAAACTATACTATTCCGGCAGGAAGAAATCTTTGGTCCAAACCTTCGGTTAATGCGCTTAAGGCCGATGTTTATCTGTGGACTGGTAAAAGACTAAATGGAGGCGACGCTGATTTGACAACGGCATTGAATGCATTGGAAGAAGTGGAAAAAGCAGATGTTGAATTGCTGCAGAACTTTGCCGATGTGTTTGCGTACAATAATAAAGGGAATAAGGAAATATTAATGGCTATCCGGTTTCAGGAATTGGAATCGCCTGAGACATTGACCACCAGCATGTATCTGACAAGCCAGTTCAGGACTACGGCAACTGATGCCGTTACACTAGCGGCTATTGGAGAGTTGGCGGGAACCGGAGGGCCTTACTGGGCTCCTTCCGAAATGGTCAGAACTCAATTTAATGATGATGATATAAGGAAGAAAGCCTCTTTTATCGAAATTTATAATTATGATCCCCAGGGCGCAAATCCGGTTTATTATGGCTCTGTAGTATCCAAGTTCCGGGGTGTGATAAGCGGAGGCGTAAGGAGGTTTTATGATGATGTTGTGCTATATAGATATGCCGATGTGCTGCTTATGAAGGCGGAAGTAAAGAATGCGCTGGGGCAGGATCCTTCAGATGAAATAAACCTGGTTCGGCAAAGGGCGTACCAGTCCAATTATAACTCACATGTCTTTGTAAGCGGAACCAGAGAGCAGAATGACGAAGCCATATTACAGGAAAGATTATTTGAATTGATTTTCGAAGGAAAACGCTGGTGGGACCTGATTCGTTTTAACAAGGCTTTTGAGAAAGTTCCATCCCTGCAGAACAGAGCTGGACAGGAATACCTGCTCTTATTTCCTATTTCATCGAGTGTTCTGAGCCTTGAAATAAAGGTTAAACAAAATGAGGGTTACTAGGTTTTGCGTCAGGAAGATATTTTGATTTCATTAACAATCATCAATAAATAGTCTACGGTTTACGATATGGAGATTCAACAGTCAGAAAAAGATAAATACAAAGGTTTTCAAGGCGTATGGCCGGCTTTATTCACTCCCACCCGTAAGGATGGGAAAGTAAACGAGAAAGAGCTTGAAAAATTAATCGAGCTGCTAATAAATCAGGGAATGGATGGGATATATTTGTTGGGCTCTACCGGTCAGGGCTTTCTTTATAGCGAAGAAGAAAGGAAGTCCGTCGCCAAAATTTGCCTGGAAATAGTCGACCAGCGGCTTCCGGTGATGGTGCAGGTTGGGGCGCTAAATACCGATGAGTCTGTGAGACTGGCGAGATATGCGGCTCAACATGGCGCCAATGCGATTTCTTCCGTAGGCCCGATTTACTATGGAGCATCTGTAAATATGGCATTTGAACATTATAAGAAGATTGCCCAGGCTACAGATCTGCCATTCTTTCCCTATCAGATCGGGAAATCGGCAACGAACGCGCTAATTGATAAGCTTAGTCAGATTGAAAATATTGGCGGCATGAAGCTTACTACGCAAAACTTAACAGAGATATCCAATATACATAATCTGGTTGGAAGTAGCTGGAAACTATTTAGCGGCGCAGATGAGTTGCTTTGCCATGCCGCATTGTGCGGAACGAGCGGCGCTATCGGCACATCATATAACCTGATTGGCGACTCCTGCAAGACGATCCGACAGGAATTTCTTAACGGAAAGGTTTCGATGGCTGCAGAGTTTATGCTCGCATTGCAAGCCCTGATTGAAGAGGTTTTACCCTCCATCTGGTGGTTTTTTAGGAGAGCGATGCTTTTAAAGCACAATATTGATATAGGCGATCCCAGGCCCCCGCTTTTGCCCGGCCCTGCTTTACTAACCGATGAAGAAATCATTGCCAGAATAACTCGCCTGGAGAATTTGGCGCATGTATCAATAACATATACTCGTTGATCATTTAATACTTTCCCCAAATCATGAATTATTTTGAACATTTAAGAGAAAAACTATATAGCGCGGCGATCAGCGATGCGCTTGATAGCCTGGGTTATCGGAAACAATCGCCGGCTGTGGGATTCACGGCTTATTCGGGTATATCAACCCTTGTTGGTCGTTGTCGCACCACATTATGGGCGGATATTTACGATGTTGATCCCGAACCCTATAAATTGGAGTTAGAAGCGGTGGACTCCTGCAAAAGCGGCGATGTTTTAATATGCGCGGCCAATGGTTCAACCCGATCGGGTATTTGGGGAGAGCTATTGTCAACCGCTTCTTTAAACGGAGGTTGCAGCGGCGTAGTTGTTCATGGAGCGATTCGCGATATAAGAAAAATGACACAAATGGGTTTTCCTGTCTTTGCCTGCGCTACGAGCCCTTACGATAGTTTAAACCGGCAAAAAGTAATTAGCGTAGATGTGCAAGTGCAGATCGGAGAAGTTATGATCAATCCAGGAGACCTGGTTTTTGCAGATGAAGACGGGATTGTATTTGTGCCCAAGGATATTGAGGAGAAAGTTATACAAAGAGCTTTAAAGAAAGTAGGGGATGAAAATATTACAAGAGATGCTATTAAACGGGGGATGAAAGCCGCAGCTGCATATGAAAAATACGGGGTTTTATAATGAATATTGCTTTACGAGTATTGTTTCTGCTAGTCTGCGCGGTTTGCGAAGCTGCCGATCTTAGCGCGCAAATTCGACTATCCTTTAAAGAGATGGCCTCTCTTCCAACAAGTAGCGGTTGGGCGGGCATGTTTGCAGGCTCCAGTCATGGAGCGATATTTTGTATGGGCGGGACGAACTTTCCGGATAGTCCGCCCTGGGAGGGAGGGAGGAAAAAATGGTATGGAGATATTTACATGTTCAAAAACGACAATGCCTGGATAAAATTAAATGCAAAAATGCCAGTTCCCTTAGCGTATGGCGTTTCGATCTCTTATAAGGACCGAATTATTACCGTAGGCGGATGTAATGAGGACGGGCTTTCTGCTGAAGTTACAGGCTATTATTGGGATGGTCGGAATATCCAGGTTAGCCGTTATCCAAGCTTACCCAGGCCGATGGCTTATATGACAGGAGCTTTGGTCAACTCATTGATCGTAATAGCAGGAGGGAGCTTTTCCTTAACAGGAGACGCTATTAAGAAGTGTTTTGTATTGGATATTGAAAATACCCAAAACGGGTGGATTGAAATAGGCGCATGGCCGGGTACTGAACGAATGTTTTCTCAATGCGCATCCTATAACGGTAATTTTTTTTTATTTGGAGGAGAGACGACGGAGCTGAATTCAAAAGGAATTGCGTCAAGGCGTATTCTTCAGGATGCTTACAAGTTAAGCATTTCACGATCTGGGATAGGATATGACGCGTTATGGAAAAAGCTTAGTCCTATGCCTATAGGCCTCTGTTCGGGGCCCGGCCCTTTACCGGTAATGGAAAACGGAGAAATGATTTTTTGGGGAGGGGTTGACGCGCTGGCGGCTATGCATACGAATCCCCTTGTTTACCCGGGCAATAACGACAATATAATAATGTATTCATCTGATTTGGATAAATGGACATACGTTCAGAAAAAGGACGATATCCCGGCAAGAGCCGATCTGCCTGCTGTATATTGGCGAAAGCAGTGGGTTTTTATCAGCGGTGAAATAAAGCCCGGAGTAAGGACCAACACGGTCTTTGCAATGCGCGAAAATATTCAACATAGCAACTAAAATATATGGATTTCAGGATCTTAATTATCGGCCTTGGTTCAATGGGCAAAAGACGTATTCGTAACCTGATTGCCTTAGGTTGTAAAGAAATTTCAGGATTTGATACCAACGATGTTCGGCGTAGAGAAGTTGCTAACAAGTATGGTATCCAGACATTTGGCTCTTTCGAAGAAGCAATTAGTGATTTTCGCGCCAACGTCCTTATAATTTCGGTTCCGCCCGCCGTACATGGACAATACATGAAATATGCGGCGGATCGTAATATTCCTTCATTTATTGAGGCTGGCGTGGTTGATGATGGGTTGGATGAAATAATTGAAATAGCGAAGCGGAATGGGACATTGCTTGCTCCGTCGGCTACCCTGTATTTTCATCCCGCTATCAGGAAGGTTAGGGAGATTGTAGAGAATAAAACGCTTGGCCGTATTTCAAACATACTCTATCATTCCGGCCAGTATTTACCGGACTGGCATCCATATGAAAACGTTGCGGATTTTTATGTTTCTGCTAAAAGAACCGGCGGCGCCCGCGAGATAACGCCATTTGAGCTCACCTGGATGACTAAGGTTTTTGGATTTCCCCGGAATGTAGCGGGCATGTACAGAAAAACGATTGACATTCCTGGAGCGGAAAGCATTGATGATACATATAATGTATTGCTTGAATTTGGACAGTTTTTGGCGACAATAACCGTCGACGTGGTTTCACGCGCTGCGACGCGGCGTTTGACCATTAATGGCGATAGAAAGCAATTGCAATGGGATTGGGATGACGATATTATCAGGATATACGACCCTGAAGCAGGAAAATGGGAAGTCTATCCGTATGAGTTGAATGCCGCTGAATCTGGCTATAATAAGAATATCACAGAACAAATGTATATTGATGAAATGGACTGCTTTTTAAAGGCTGTTGCAGGTGAATCTGATTTTGTGAACTCGATGGAAGAAGATCATAGGGTTTTAAAATTGTTATATGCGATCGAGCAATCCAGTAATCAATCCCAATTCGTCAGTTTCCCAGCTTAACTTTTATCTATATGCATACTTTGAAGAAATTTGATCTCAGCGGAAAGGTCGCAATTGTTTCTGGCGGCGCCGGATATTTCGGAAAACCGATAGTCCTTGCCCTGGCTGAAGCTGGGGCTCATGTGATCGCTGCTTCAAGGGATGAAGAGAAATGTAAGAATTATGCAGCAGACCTTAATCAAAAAGGCCTGAGCGTCGAAGGGCGATATCTTGATCTTAGCGATGAAAGTTCTATTATAGATCTGGCGAGCGCGACAAATAGCGATCATAAGAAAATAGATATTCTCATAAATAACGCCGTATCGCGCGAGGGGTTTAAAAACCTGAATGAGATAACGAAAGAAGAATGGGAGAAGTCCCAGCAGATTAATTCAACTGGCTTAATGCTTATGACAAAGGCAATATTGAAATTTATGTGTGAAAGAAGGAGCGGGGTAATTGTTAATGTCGGATCGATACAAGGCGCTGTGGGGCCACATTTTCCGGTGTATGGAAATACCGGCATGACAAGCCCCGTAAATTATACTTATGACAAGTGGGGAATGGTAGGTTTTACGAAATGGATTGCAAATTATTATGCAAAATTCAACATCAGGGCCAACTGTATCAGTCCCGGCGGTTATGGGCCGGGTATAGCTGAGAGTATTGGCGACAGCGAGTTCGCGGTTAATTATAAGCGTCTGACGCCGATGGGGCGTTTCGCAGACGACGAGGATATAAAAGGTCCTATCGTTTTTTTATCGTCTGACGCGTCGAGCTATGTTACGGGACAAAATTTATTGGTAGACGGGGGTTGGACGAGTTGGTAGGCGTACAACTGATGCGATTAATAGAGTATTAGTAGATTTTTTAAAATTTAAGCTATATGAAAGGCGCAGGGCAGGACTTATATAAAAAAGCAAAACAGATCATTCCAGGCGGAACGATGTTATTATCAAAAAGACCTGAAATGTTTCTACCGGACCACTGGCCGGCTTATTTCTCCAGGGCGAAAGGATGTACGGTCTGGGATCTGGACGGAAACCCATATACTGATGTTTCCATTATGAGCGTCGGCACCAATAGCTTAGGATATGGTAACGACGAGGTGGACGCTGCTGTAATAAAAGGGATTGGCAATGGAAACATGTCTACGCTGAATTGCCCCGAAGAAGTTTATCTGGCAGAGCGCTTAATAGAGCTTCATCCATGGGCGGATATGGTTCGCTTAGCCAGAACCGGGGGCGAAGCCAATGCTATAGCTATCCGTATTGCCAGGGCGGCATCGGGCAAGGATAATGTAGCGATCTGCGGCTACCACGGATGGCATGACTGGTATCTTTCTGCAAACCTGAATGACAACGATAACCTATCTGGCCACCTTCTTCCCGGGTTGGAAGTCGCCGGCGTCCCCGATCATCTGAAGAATACAGTTTTTCCATTTGAATATAATAATTACGACGAGCTTGAAAATCTGGTCAAGAGCCAGAATATCGGCGTGATCAAGATGGAGGTTATCCGTAACATAGATCCCTCGGATAATTTCCTTCAAAAAGTGAGGAAACTCGCTACAGACAAAAACATAGTATTAATATTTGACGAATGTACATCCGGGTTCAGGCAAACATTCGGAGGGGTCCATAAACTCTATAATGTTGAACCGGACGTAGCTATGTTTGGGAAGGCATTGGGTAATGGTTATGCTATAACGGCAGTGATAGGCAGGAGATCTGTAATGGAGGCTGCTCAGAAAACCTTTATCAGCAGCACATTCTGGACTGAACGCATAGGGCCGGTTGCAGCGTTGAAGACGCTGGAGGTCATGGAGCGGGAGAAATCCTGGATAACCATTACTGAAACAGGAAGATTAATTGCAAAGCAGTGGAGAAGACTTGCCGATGCCTATGATTTACCAATAAACATAACGGGGCTTCCTGCTTTGATATCGTTTGGTTTTAACGGCAAAAATGCGCTCGCATATAAAACATTCATTACGCAGGAAATGCTGAAAAAAGGATATCTGGCGACGCCTACATTTTATGTGTCGCTCGCTCACACAGACCGGATGCTAAACGGTTATTTCAATGACCTGGAAAGCGTCTTTAATACTTTAAGTAGTTGCGAGCGAGGCGTTGATATATATTCCTTGTTGGAAGGGCCTGTTTGTCATGGCGGATTTAAGCGATTAAATTAATTCTTTCACTTAAAAAATACTTAAATGAAAAAAAGTGGTTTTTCCAGACGGGCATTTCTTTCGACATTTTCCGGCGGAACGGCGGCAATGGTTGCTTCCCTGTCTTCGGCGACCTGTTCGGCCTTGCCGGCTGTATCAGGCCCCGTCGCAGTCAACGCAGGAAGTCAGCGCGCGCTTTTTGAAGACAATCTTGCCGTTCAATGCCCCAGGCAGGTTTATGGTTACAGAAGTATCATGGGCAATTTTCTTCTCCGTAAGGATGGGTCCTTGCTTATGTCGTTTACCCGCAACGGTCTTGAAGCCGTAATCTCCGACGACCAAGGCAGGACATGGAAGGACGCTCATACGCTGGTCCCTAAGCCGTCGCCCCCTGCTGCCGGCAATATCGTTCATCCCGGATTTCTTCGCCTTGCTAACGGAGACGTGTTATTGTCCTACATTTATTCAACATATCCTACTACGCCTTATTATGGACATAATTATTACAGAAGATCCAGCGATGAAGGAAAGACCTGGACCGATCAATATTTGCTAACGCCCTATCCAGGATATGTAATTGTGCATAATGACCGTATTCATACATTGTCGAATGGGCGTATTCTGGCTATTGCGGAGTTTAAAGCTCATATGCCCAGCACGGAGGATCACCGCGGCTACGTGGGAATGTCTTTCTTTTCCGACGACATGGGATACAGTTGGCAGGCCAGTAAGAACACGGTTGATATGTATCCTATAGAAGTGCAGGAAGGCGATAGCGTGGAGTTAAAAGATGGGAGAATTATGATGTTTGCCCGTTCTTATAGCGGCTATGCAGCGAAGGCATTTTCAGACGATAAGGGAGAAACCTGGTCAAAGGGGGAACTAATGAATGAATTTAAAATGCCCAGCGCGGGCATGCCCTCGGTGAGAAGGATACCAGGCACTGGCGATCTTTTATTTTTTTGGATAAGCGAGAGCGCCAATGACAAAGACAATCCGAAGATTTCCAGGCGTTGCGCTTTAACGACGGCTATTTCTAAAGATGAGGGAAAAACGTTTATTCATCAACGAAACATTGTAAGGGATCCACAAGACGATTTTGGCTATCAATGCATTGAATTCATAGGCGACGATCTTGCGGTTATAGGATACCATTGTCGGGAGGGAATAAGAGTAGCCAGAATAGGCATCGATTGGTTTTATGGGAAGTAGCGTTGATATTGCCGGTAGATCGATAGGTTCCCTTCATAGGCGGTCTTATGCGTATCTACATACATTTACTGCTGATCTTAAATCTCTTGTTTGCTAAATTGTAATAGGATCTTAAGTATAACATATTTATATTTGTACTTAAAATTCCTACAAATTGAAAAATTTAGCGACCGCGTTACCCAAGCTTGTGCATCTTACCCAGGTTGATAAAATTGAATTGAGCTTACAGGAATATTTCAGGAAGGAAAACTTTATGCCTGGCGATCCGATTCCCAAGGAAATTGAATTGGCAGAGGCGATGGGCGTTAGCCGTACCGCTATCAGGGAAGCTATTTCACGGTTCAAGACCTTAGGGATTATTGAATCGAGAAAAAACAGGGGAATGGTCATTTCCCGTCCTGATATTTTGAATAATATGGAACGGGTTTTAAACCCGCAATTACTGGACGATGAAACGATGAAAGAGATCTTTGAGATGCGTCTTGTAGTAGAGATTGGGTTGGGCGACATATTATTCCTGAGAAAAACGAACGCCCATTTAGCAAGACTTGAAGAGGTAGTAACAAATTTTGAGCAGGCAAAGAATAAGAAAGAACAAATTAAATATGACGCCGAATTCCATGCCATCCTTTATGAGATGACGGGCAATAAAACAATTCAGCGGTTTCAGAATATGCTGCAACCTATTTTTGAGTATATATATAAAGGATTGAATTCGGCGAGCGAAGAAAACAAAAAGAAACAAGTTACCCACAGAGCCTTGTTGAATATCCTTAAAAAGGGAACGCCTGCTGAGTTCAACAATAAGATGAGAA
>JAEUVR010000239.1 GCA_016786785.1 Chitinophagaceae bacterium | reverse complement strand
CAGGCCGATATCATCAAACAAAAGATACCTACCAATAACGGCGGATACCTGGCTACCAAGCATGGCAAAACCTCCAGCTTTGTTTATGATAAGCTTACCAGCGATCACCCGATCGATCTTTGCCGTTACCAGGTGTTGAACTGTTACAGCGGACGCGTGGGATTGATCAACAGCGGCGGGGAAAGCAAGGGCGCATCCGACCTGGCCGATTCGGTGTACACTGCCGTAGTGAATAAAAGAGCCGGCGGCATGGGACTTATCCTGGGAAGAAAGGCATTCCAGCGGCCTTTCAAAGAGGGCGTGGAGCTGATCAAGGCTACGCAGGATGTGTATCTCGACAAGAGCATCACCATCGCCTAAACAATTCCCCGATTATATAAAAGGGCTTGTCTCCTATACCGGAGAAATAATATATTGCCTACTTATTATAATTAAGGCGTTGCGCTATTAAAACTCATGCGTGCGTTGATCGCTGAAATTTTGTTTCCGCATCTCATAACCGTCTGTGATTTAATAGCGCAACGCTTTGAAATGCGCCTTAATAATACAATATGTTGAAAATTATGTAAGCGGCGATATGCCAATCTGGAAATCCAGTTACGAGCCCCGGATTATCTTCACTTCTTTCGGGGCAGAAATTTCTGATTTAACTCGTCCGTTGGCCATTTTGGTATGCTTCACTTTTACGATTCCATAAGGCGTTGGAAAAGCGCCTTCTGCGAATTTCAAATCGCCCAGGTGCGGCGTTACCCTTATCACTTTACAACCCGGAGCTTCTACCTTGATACCCAGAACATGCTCTGTAAGCCAGGGGGTAGGTCCCGAAGCCCAACCATGGCAAAGGCTAAGCCTAAAACCCTTGTAGCAGTAGTCGCCATAGGAACAATGAATGTCTTTTTTATCGGAGGGAATAAGTTCATCAACTCTTGCCGCATCAGGCAGCCAATCCATACTAAAATCTTCCCAGAACGTTGTAGCGCCAAGGTTAAGCATGGCGCCCCAATATTCCCGGATAGCATCCAGCGCGCCTTGGTAATCGCCAGCCATAGCTTTTGCCTGTAGCATATAATAACCGTAGAAAGTAGAAAAATTTTTCACGCCGCCCACAGCTATCGCTTCCTTATTTGCTTTTTCAGCAGGCATCAATCCTGCCATTGCGAGCATTGCCGCCGCCTGCTTTACGCCGTTAGTCGGGGGCGTATATTTCTTCAAGCGCGCAATTCCATTTTCACATTTGGCAGCGGTTGCCTGGTCCTTTAAAACCCCGCATAAGTTTGCTCCTGCTTTCAACGCCATTACCATCAGCGCCTGGAGACCGGCATGTATCGCCTCCGGGTTTTCAGACGTGGGCCAGTCGAGGAAACGTAAGCCATCATCAAGGTTTTCGCTGTTGTTGGAATCTATTTTTGCAACCAGGTGATTTAACAGGCCGGTTAAATAGGACTTTTGACGCTGTAAATAATCCAGATCGCCGGTGTGTATATACCAGTCTTCCTGAATGATGATCCACCACATGGAATAGGAAACCATGCCGCTCATGTATGTTGGCAGCGGCGTGATGTCGCGGGCAAGATCAAGACTCTTTGGAACCACATCATTATAACCGAAAACAGCCGCGATGGTAGAGGTTTCAGGGTGCATATCGCCTACCCAGACGAGGCGGTCGCGCTTGATGCCATCCCATAAGTAATCCTGCATGTTCAGCTGTACCGTGTAGGCTCCGGTCAGCCATATTTTATTGAGCAATGTATCGCTAGAATTAAAAGAACCCAGGTAAGGAATATCACGAAAGGTGAAAATGGCGCGAACCTCTTTCAACTCGAATTCCGTATTATCATCCACAAGATCTATCCTGACAAAGCGAAAACCGGTGTTGCCGATCTCAAGTTTGCCCAGCCAGGGCGCTTTTACGATCATGTCGCGCATGGCATGGTCATTCGTAGCATTGTGCACCGGTTCCACATCGCTCATTGCTTCGCTGGCCGATTCGCCAAAGCGAATGCGTAGCGTGACAGGTTTCTCGCTCTTAAACATGCCCGTTACAATCTGCAAACCGCCGTGCAATTCTTTTCCAAAATCCAACAGTAGCCCCGGATGCACATCCGTAGAGCTTTTTAAAATGCACATGTTACTATTCGATAAATCGGCCTGTCCGTTTCCTTTTAGCAGCAATCGTTCTTCATTAATAATATTCGTGTCGGCATTTGGGGTTTTCCATAAGATCTTTACAGGGGAAAGATAACGGCGAACGGTAGCCGTTGAATCAGCCTCAAAGGCTCTTTCTTTTGAAAACACTGCCGGAAGTTGGGCATTTAATAATGCAACCATCATTAACAAAAAGGGAATAAGCAGCCATTTCTTTTTCATAAACGCATGTCTATTATGGATGTAAAATCGGGATAATTTACTTAATTAATGATAGACAGTCGCGAATACCCGGCATTTAGTAGAAATTTAAGAAACCCCGCCCGTTCATGGAGACAAGCGGGTTTTTCGCAAGGACTTCTCTCTTACAAAGGCTTTATTTTGTTTGCTCCGCCGCTTCCGGCATCAGTATGGCCGTAAGCTGGTTTTTGCCGTTAAGGACGATCCTGGCAGCCTCCTGCACATCTTTCACCGTCAGCTTATCCACGTATTTTTCGTATTCGAGGAATCGTTTGGGGTCGGATCCCGGAAAAACAGACGTAATCAGTTCGGTCAACCAGGCGCCATTCTCCTTGCGCATCGTTTTGTATTGTTCTTTCCACTGCTGCTTCACTTTATCTAAGTAACGCTGTTCCGGGCCATGCAGCGCCATTTGTTCAAACTCTTTCAATGCGGCTTTTAGTAAGGTATCGACCTTTTCCGGGCCGCAGGGCAGCTGAAGCGAGAACCGGTAATTCGCGTAAGGAACTTTTTCCAGCTTTGCCGAAACGCCTCCCCCGTAAATACCCTGTATCTTTTCGCGCAGTTCCTCAATAATACGAATGTTCAACACTTCTTCCAGCGCGCTGATCTTCAGCTCAAGGTCTTCGCTATAAGGCGCTTCCCCGGTATAGAAGGCGACGATCAGGCTTTTTTGTTCGCTCCCTTTATGGATCGTTAATGTTTTTTTACCGCTGACAGGCCTTAGTTTATTGTCTGCATAAGCAGATTTCGCGGGAGATGAGGGAAGGGAAGCGATATATTTCTCTATCAGGGAAATAATATCTTTCTCCTTAAAGCTGCCAACGAAAACAAAGCTCATCCCATTGGCATTTCCAAACCTTTCCTTATAGATATTGTATGCGCGGTCAAGGCTTATCTTGTCGAAGTACTCCGAATATGGCACGGCTATGGGCGACAGCGGATTCCCATTATACAGCGTCTTATATAAGGTATCCACGAAAACCGCTTGCGGGTTTGCGCTGATATTGGCATACTGCAATTTATTTTTTTGTATATACGTTTTAAACAAGGCTTCGTCCTTTCGCGGCTGGGTAAGGTATAAATAAGTTAGCTGGAACAAGGTTTCCAGGTCTTTTACCGTTGAGCTCCCATTCAACCGGTCGGCAGTGGAAGAAAGAGAAGGCGTTACGCTTACCGATTTTCCCGCCAGCGCCTTACGGAGATCCGTGGGAGAAAAAGCGCCGACCCCCATAGCGCTTACCAGGGCT
Source organism: Chitinophagaceae bacterium (assembly GCA_016786785.1). Classification (GTDB taxonomy): domain Bacteria; phylum Bacteroidota; class Bacteroidia; order Chitinophagales; family Chitinophagaceae; genus Flavitalea. The sequence continues at coordinate 25,708 of JAEUVR010000239.1, read as the reverse complement.
GTAGCGTATTCCGCATTGTATTTATCCGAAAGCCCATAATTGTTTTTTCCGCCTGCTCTCACAGCGCCCATTACTACCTGGTCGTCTTTAAAATCCGTGGGCTTCAATACCACCGTAACGCCGTTGGCCAGCTTCAGCGTGGTCGTTCCCAGCAGCGCATCGCTTTTCCGGCTGGAGACCTTTCCCGGCTTTGGCATATCCCTGATCAATTCCGTCTCCACTATTGTTTCTTCATAGGGGGCAATATCCTTTTTTTCTACCGATTCAAGCATAGCGACCCATTCCTCATCGGAAGGCAATTGCTGACCGGCCTTAGGTTCGGGGCCCATCACATAGAGAAACCTGTTCTGCTCCCCGCGGAACCTGGAAATAAATTTATTCACTTCCTCCAATTCAATGCCCGGAAGCAGCTTTTTCACATAATCAAATTCATGTTCAATACCCGGGCTGGGAGAATGACTCAGGAAATGCTCGATATATTCGTTCACAAAGTTTGCGGATTCATTTTTTTCCCGGTCGTTAAAAGCTTTTTCATAGCTGGAGAATATATTTTTCTTCGCTCTTTCCAGTTCCTGCGGCGTAAACCCATAACGTTTTACCCTTTCCCATTCTTCCATCAGGCCCTCTAGTCCATTAGCGACGCTGCCGGCCCCGGTGCCGGCAGATAAATTAAAAGATTTATAGCCCCTGGCATAAGAAGAGAAATCCGCTCCGGCGCCAACAAAGGGCGGATTTTCCTGCTGGGCCCGCTCCTGCAGCCGTTGGTTAAACAAAGAAGTAAATATCAGCTCGATCAGATCATGGCGATAATCGCCCAGCGTTGTGGAAGGGGCAGACTCAAAAGCAGGATAGTTAACCGATACGATATACCTTGTCGCTTCCTTATCAGTTGCGGTAATCGCCCTGGTTGAAGAATAAGGCGGCGCTTCGGCGTACAAGCGAAGACGCGGATGATCGGGATTTTTCAGATGGGAAAAATGCTTTTTTATCATCTCTTCGGCGGCGGCCGTCGTTATATCGCCGACGACGATCACCGCCATCAGGTCGGGCCGGTACCAATTCCTATAAAACCTGCGTATCGCCTCGTAGGGAAAGCTTTTGATGATGCTGTCCACTCCGATCGGCAGGCGGCGCGCATATTTTGAACCCTCAAACAATCCAGGGAATATTTTCCTGAACATCCTGTCGTTGGCGCCCTTGCCCAGCCGGCTCTCTTCGAGGATCACCGCCCTTTCATCGTCAATATCCTCGTCTAAATACGTAACCTGAGAGGCCCAGTCTTCCAACACCTGGAAACCCTTTTCAATATTTCCGGGTTTATCGGTAGGGATAGGCAGGATATATACGGTTTCGTCAAAACCGGTATAAGCGTTCAGGTCGTTGCCAAACCCCACCCCTATATCCTGGAGAAAGGAAATGATCTCATTCTTTTTAAACCTTTTTGTGCCATTAAAAGCCATATGTTCCGCCATATGCGCAAGCCCCTGCTGGTCGTCGTCTTCATTAATTGAACCGGCATTCACGACCAGCCGGAGTTCTACTTTTTGTTCGGGCTTTTTATTCTCGCGGATATAATAGGTAAGTCCGTTTTCCAGCCTGCCAGTTTTCAGCTTGGGGTCCAGCGGCAATTTTCCGGACAGGTCGACCTGGGCATACGCGCCGCCGGCAAAAAACGCTGTCGCAACCAGTAAGAACAGGAAGCGAAACGAGCAAAACAGGGATCTATTCATTGCTTTTATTTTATGGATGGTAAGCAAAAATAGACAGATTGATAAAGATTTGCTTTCCGCTCATGTAAAAACAGGGGATAATTCCGGCGACTAACAGCGGGCTTTATGCGGTAGCGACTCTGTTTCAGCCTTAACGCTTTATGAGTCAATCGCGGCCGGGCGAAGGGTTTTGCCGGGACTGGGATAAAAACTCAACATGAGTCACGGCTCTTTCAGGATGGCTAAGCAGATATGGTTCCAGGAGCAGATATAAAAATTCGATATGAGTCGCGGCTCTTTAAGCGCAAATGAACTGATCCGGACGGTCCCTTTTGATAAAAATTCAATATGAGTCGCGACTCTTTCTGCTATCTCCCTCAGACAAAATGTGAAAAACACTAACTTTGCGCCAATTTACACCGCCTCATCTTCAATTTAAGGGCTTTGATCCCCGATTAAAATACATCGCTATGTCAGACATTTTTGAAAGATTAATGCAACATTCAGGGCCTATAGGCCAACACAGGGAACGTGCGCACGGCTATTTTGCCTTTCCAAAACTGGAGGGAGATATCAGCAACCGAATGATCTTCCGCGGCAAAGAAAAGATCATCTGGAGCTTAAACAATTATATAGGACTGGCCAACCACCCCGAAGTACGCGAAGCGGATGCGGAAGCTGCCGCCCGGTTCGGACTGGCCGCTCCTATGGGCGCCCGCATGATGAGCGGAAATACCAATTACCATGAACAACTCGAAGCCGAGCTTGCCGCCTTCGTAAAAAAAGAAGACGCCATTTTATTAAACTATGGATACCAGGGCATGTCGAGCATTATTGACGCCATCTGCGAGCGGCACGACATCGTGGTATATGACGCGGAAAGCCATGCCTGTATCATCGACGGTCTTCGGCTGCACCAGGGACACCGTTATGTATACCAGCACAACAATTTAGACAACCTCGAAAAACAACTTCAAAGAGCAACGGCGCTTATTGAAAAACAAAAAAGCGGGGGTATTCTGGTCATTACCGAAGGCGTTTTCGGGATGGCCGGCGACCAGGGAAAGCTCAAAGAAATAGCCGCCTTAAAGAAAAAATATTCCTTCCGTTTGCTGGTGGATGACGCGCATGGTTTCGGCACGCTGGGCAACTCCGGCGCAGGCGCAGGCGAAGAGCAGGGCATACAGGACGAGATCGATCTGTATTTTTCCACTTTTGCCAAATCAATGGCTTCCATCGGCGCCTTTCTCGCAGGGCCTAAAAACATCATCGATTACATCCGGTATAACACCCGCTCGCAGATATTTGCCAAAACGCTTCCCCTCCCGCTGGTCGTCGGCAACCTGAAAAGATTGGCGCTACTGAAATCAAAGCCCGAGCTCCGGAAGAAATTATGGCAGAATGTTCACCGGCTGCAACAGGGGCTGAGAGAAAAAGGATTTGATATCGGCAATACCAATTCTCCCGTTACGCCCATCTATATGAAAGGCGGAGTGGAAGAAGCCACCGCGATGGTGATGGACCTGAGGGAAAACTTCCATATTTTCTGTTCAATAGTCGTGTACCCCGTTATTCCCAAGGGACATATCATCTACCGGCTGATCCCCACGGCAACGCATACCGACGAGGATATCGACGCTACGCTGAGGGCCTTTGAAGAAACCAAGAAAAAACTCGACGCCGGGGAATACAAGGTAGAAGCCATCCCCGATATGGCCACTGCTTGACTGTCATTTCAATAACAATACAGGTGAGAGATTCCTTCTCCTGTTGGCCCGCGCATGTATTTTCCTTTCGCGCAGGCAGGGTCTTTGTGCCTGTATGCGGTAACGGCGGTCATAAAATTTTCATCGCGCATTTTCATAACAATCTCTCTTAACCGTAAACTCACCCTGATCGCCGTTTCTCTTTTTAATAGATTGGCAAGGGTCAGCGCTCCATGTTTGTCAAAAAAAATAAGGAAGCGGATCGCCGCCGTATGTTATGGAGTTAAGCGGACTACTGAATGTAAAACTGTCCAATGGCGAGCATTAAATCAAGGACAAAACCCGTTCAGCTCTAAAGAAATAGCGAAAGCAGTAATGCAAAAACCGAGAAAATAATAGCGGCATCTCTATATATATTTATGAGCGTAAATTGATTTTGCTTCGTAGTCTCGCATTAATATATGCAATGATATATATTCAAACCTTTCCCTTATTTTTACGGCTTGCCAGCTTATTGCTAATAAATTGTCGATAAGTCCTATAAATAATGAACCGGAATTGCTGCTCCGCATATCTAATGGAGATAGAGATGCTTTCTCTTTATTATATGCCCATTATTGGGATGAGCTTTATTCCATGGCTTTGGCTCTCCTAAAGTCCCCCGCTTTTGCAGAGGACGCTATCCAGGAAACGTTTATTAAGCTATGGATCAAAAGATCGACTTTACCATCCCTGCGACAATTTAAGCCATACTTTATGGCAATGGCTCGTAATGAGGTCATTAACTTGTTGCGTCAACATCATCAGCGATTGAAAGCTGTGTCAATGGATAGTATTGAATTGTCCATAAGAGCTGAAAATCCGGGCGACCTGAATACAAAGGAGATAATCAAGAGCGTAAAGGAAATATTAAATACGTTTTCTTCAAAGCAGCAACAGGTTTTTACAATGTCCAGGGAGCAAGGCTTGTCCCATGAGCAAATCGCTGAAAAGTTGCAAATTTCGAAAAAGACGGTCGCCAATCTTATCACCCTGTCTCTTAATGAAATTCGCAATCACCTTGGAAAAAAAGGTTTTCTTATCAGCCTTTATCACTTCCTGTTGACCGTCTTTTTTTAAGAAATTATTACATTTTCGGGAGTATCATCGTTTTTCTACGTGTAAGATAGATGAGGCGGTAAAATCCGCAAACCGTTGAGATGAATAATACATTTTCCGATCTTATTGACGCCTACCTAACCGATGCATTGACAGAAATGGAGGAAGCAGCCTTCTTTGAAATGCTCAATATACCAGAGAATAGGGCAGAATTAGATTATATCCTTGGAGAAAAATTGGATAATGAAGAGTTTATAATAGTGAAAGACGATGATCGGAAGACTGCTAATTTAGTTCGCTTACAAAAAAGAATTGACGAGTTGAATTCCGGCTCTGGTTCTCGCTTAACTGCGCATCGATTTCATTTTCTTAGAACGCAATGGATCCGTTATGCCGCCGCTGTTGTTATACTATTTACGACCGGCGCTTATTTGTGGAACAATAATAAAATAAATGAACAAACGATTACAAATGGCGGTAAACCTTTGCAAACAGACGTTGCTCCCGGAGGCGAGAGAGCTGTTTTAACATTGGCGGACGGGACTAAGATCATACTTGATAGCGTCGCTAATGGAAATCTCGCGCAACAAGGCAATGCTCAGATAGTAAAACTGGCCAGCGGCCAGGTTATTTATAATGTGGAAGGCCTGACATCGAAAGAAATTATGTGGAATACCATGAGCACGCCCACAGGCGGACAGTATCAGGTCACGCTTCCTGATGGAACAAAAGTTTGGCTAAATGCAGCCAGCTCTATTACTTATCCGGCGGCATTTGTTGATAAAAAACGGCAAGTGAAGGTTACAGGAGAGGCTTACTTCGAGGTGGCTAAAAACAAACAGAAGCCTTTTATTGTAGACATTGATGGAAAATCTACAATTCAGGTATTAGGAACGAGCTTTAATATCAACTCCTATGCAGATGAAGGCGATATAATGGCAACGTTATTAGAGGGGAGCCTAAAAGTATCGAATACTAATATAAACGCCGCCGCATTGCCTTCTGAATGGCAATCTAGATCGTCCGAAACGAATGATACGCTCTCTACCATCTTAAAACCCGGACAACAAGCTACGATCGCTGTCGCCTTGTCTCCTGGCCGGCGCCATCAAAACCTCAAAGGAATAGTAGTGACGTCAAAAGTCGATCTCGATCAGGCCTTAGCCTGGAAAAATGGTCTTTTTAATTTTGATGGATTAAACGTAAGAGAGGTTATGAAGCAATTGGAAAGATGGTACGATATTAAGGTTAAGTTTGAAGGTCCCATGCCAGCCCTTACCTTCAGAGGAAAGATGTTTAGGAATGTTAATCTTTCCGATGTGTTAGAGATGCTTGAGAAAATGGAGATAAAATTCAGAATGGAAGGGAAAATATTAATAGTTCTTTAAGGTAAGAAAGTCGGCGTGAGCGCTTCTAACCGGCAACCTTTATACTGCACAGATGAATTGAAAAAAAACCGGTTGACGAGTTATATTCCAGCTTCCAATCGGCAGTACGGCGACAAAAGGCAGCGCTAAAAAGATAAAAGATCCGCAGACAGGAGCATTCTGAAACTGAAGGTCCGTACTATTGAAACAGGAGATCAGGCCATTACAAAATGATTTAAACATATTACTCAAAACAAAAGCCAGAAATGCGTCAACATTCCTGGCTGGATGTCTGGGTAACTAAAAAATAAAGTCGGCGAAGACTGCTTATTTATCACCCAAACTATGCGAATTTATGCAAAATGCTCCGAATTGTATACGGCCAGCCTGGCGGAGGCGTCCGTACATCGCCAAAACCCTACTAGCCATGAAGCTAACTGCGATTCTTTTAACGGCTGGATTTTTAAATGTTTGCGCCGCTGGCATGTCGCAAAATGTTAATTTTTCCGGACAGAACGTATCGTTAGAGTCCGTTTTCACTTCCCTCGAGAAACAGACGGGTTTTGTTTTTATTTATACAGATCGCGTTCTCAGATCATCAAAGCCAGTTGCTATTAACGCTGAAAACCTTCCATTAACTCAATTTCTTTTCGAAGTCTTCAAGTCTCAGCCCTTGCAATATGATATTAGAGGCAAAAGTATCTTTATCTCCCGAAAGCCATCAGCCGTCTCGTCTTCCTGGCGGCAACTCAATGCCATAGGCGTTAATTTCTTTCAAGATACGCTGATCGATGTGAAAGGACGCGTTGTTGATGAAAAAAGAGAGCCTGTAGCGGGGGTGAGTATTACGCTGAAAGGAACCGCTACAGGTATTACTACCAATGGAAGCGGAAGTTATTCTATTAATGTTCCTCATAACGGCGTTTTAATATTTTCTCATGTTGGATTTATAACAAAAGAAACGCCGGTTAATGGACGTTTGTCCATAGATGTGACGCTGGAAGAAAAGCCTTCTGAGTTAGAACAGGTAGTAGCGATAGGATATGGAACGCAGAAGAAAAGCGACTTGACAGGTTCTATTTTAAGAATAGACATGACGAAAAAAGCTCCTGGAAGCGATATGAATCTCCTGGAATCTATAAAAGGGAGCGCTCCGGGTTTAAATGTATCAGGCGGAGGCGCCCGAGCAGGCGATGCTCCATCTTTTTCAATTCGGGGAAAAACTTCTTTATCTGCGAATGATGAGCCATTGATTGTTCTGGATGGCATTATATACAATGGAGCCTTGTCTGATATAAACATTAATGACGTGGAGTCGATTGATGTATTGAAGGATGCCAGCGCAGCCGCTGTTTATGGATCAAGGTCGGCAAACGGCGTAATGATCATTAACACGAAAAAAGGCAATACAACCAAGCCGCATTTATCTTTGAATGTCTCCAATGGAACGCAGAGTTTTGCCAAGATCTTACCAGTAATGAACGCTCAGCAATATGCCGTGAGACTTGTTGACTATTATTGGGAGCAACAATTATACAATTGGTATAAGACAAACCCCGCTAATGATATTGGAAGACCTGTCAGACCTGATATAACAGATCGCAACGCAGTAGCCTACACCTTAAGATCTCAAGAGGAAAAAGATAATTACCTTAATGGAGATCATGATATCAACTGGGTTGATTTAGTTACGCGAAGAGGGCGAATGCAGAATTACGACCTTAGCGCTTCAGCAAAAAGCGACAGATCCAATTATTTTATATCGGGCTCTTATACTGATCAAAACGGGGCCTTGCTAAATGATCAATTCAAGAGAGCCACTGTACGCGCCAATGTTGAAAGTAAAATGAACGATTGGCTGACAATAGGATTAAATTCAGCATATTCAAAACTTGATTATTCAGGCGTGGAGGCGTCATTGCCATCCGCTATAACTGCAAGTCCATTAGCCAATAAACTTACTCCTTCAGGAAGCTACCCAATGCTTCTTAATGAAGAAGTTTATCAGGCGCATCCGCTTAGAACTTTATTAATTGACAATTACGATGTCAGGAACGATTTATTCGTTTTGGGCGTTGTTAAAATAAAAGTTCCTAAAATCAAAGGATTGACCTATGATTTTAACTATTCCAATATGTTTTATACATCAAGGTCAAATACTTTTTACCCTCCGACGATCAATGAAGGGGCGGCAAACAATGGGTTGGCATACAAGAATGAATCAGAAGAAAGAAGTTGGATCATCAACAATATATTGGCCTATTCAAGAACTTTCGCCGCCGACCACAGAATAAACGCAACGCTTCTTTATAGTCGGGAAAATAGAACGGAGCAATATTCAAATCTTTCGGCAAAAGGGTTTGGCAATTCAGTTCTGGGTTATAATGCCATTCAACTTGCTACAACGCCGTCGATAAGATCCGGAGCCTGGGAAGAAAATAGTTTATCCTATATGGCTCGCGCTAATTATGTATATAAGAACCGGTATATGATCACAGGAACGATTAGAAAGGATGGATTTTCCGGTTTCGGCGATTCCAAAAAATATGCAACCTTCCCTTCGTTGTCAATCGCCTGGGTGGCTTCCGAAGAAGCATTAATGAGAAATACGGCCAATTGGATAGATCTAATAAAGTTCAGAGTTTCCTACGGGCTGAACGGGAATCAGGGCATTGGCCATTATTCGAGCCTCTCAAAGATGTCGAGCAATGCATATGTTTATGGACCCTCGACAGCCATTGGCATCTATCCAAGTTCAATGGGAAACATAGACTTAGGATGGGAATCAACTAGTTCATTAAACTTTGGACTTGATTATGCCGTATTAGATCAAAGACTTTCAGGTTCGATTGACGTTTATACAGCTAAGACAAACAATGTGTTGGTAAACAGAGCAATACCTGCAATTACCGGCTATGATAACGTATGGACCAATATCGGGGAAATTGCTAACAAAGGCATTGAGCTGGCGTTAACGAGCGTAAATATTCAAGGGGGTGATCTTAGTTGGGAGACTAAATTAGCTCTTTCTTTAAATAGGGATAAAATCACCAAGCTGTATGGAGGCGGACAAGATAAAGACATTGGCAATTCATGGTTTGTAGGAGAGCCGATAAGCGCTATTTATGATTATAAAAAGGCAGGAGGAGTTTGGACTGAGCAAGAACTCTATGAAGGGAAAATCACATCAAAGGATTTTTATCCTGGTCATTGGCGAGTAGTTGATTTAAATAAGGACGGCATCATTGACGCAAATAATGACAGATCTGTCATAGGATATGCAGACCCCAATTATAGATTTGGGATTACCAACGCATTATCTTATAAAAATTTCACTTTAAGCATTTTTATCAACGGCATAATTGGGGGAAACAATTATTATTTAGGAAACAACACTCAGCTTCTTCAACCTAATAATTTAACAGATGTAGTTCAAAGAACAAATCAGTACAATATACGCCCATACTGGACGCCAGACAATAAAGTAGATAATAGTCCCGGCATATTCTATTCGCCTCCAATAAACATAGGATTGTATGAAGACAGGAGCTTTGTAAGATTACAGGACGTCTCTCTTTCTTATAATTTTGGGGAGAAATTTCTGCGCGCTAAAATTACTGATTGCAATATCTTTCTTAGCGGCAAGAATCTATACACCTGGACCAAATGGTCCGGATGGGACCCTGAAAACGCTTCCGCTCCATCGATCTTTTCCAGCGCCACTAATGTAGGTATAATGAAGACTTTAGCCTTAGGCATCAGGCTAGGCTTCTAAGGATCGTTAATTAAACGGCAAATACTAAAAATTAAAGAAATGAACCCTAAAATATTAATATCAATATTTAATCGAAGATGGTCATCTAAGGTTATTATCCTGTTATTTATTTTTTCAGCTTGCAATAAAACGGACGTACTCAAAGAAAAACCGCTCGACTTTCTTAGCCCGGAGAACGCCTATATTACTTCGGATGGCGTAGAACAGGGCATTAACGGAATATACGCTAACGTGAGGGACACATGGTATTCATATTATGAAAACGATATTAATGGTCTGTTTGCCAAAGGAACCGATGAAGCTTATGACGGCGAAGAACCCGGCGGGCAGCGTCCATGGACAGATTTCTCCACGAATATTGTGCCATCCAGCAGCACCATCCTTGCGCTATGGAAAGCGGGTTATACCATTATACAGCAATGCAATCTTCTCATTCAAAGGATTGAGTCGGCGGATGATAAAATCTGGGCGAGCGAGGCCGAGAAGAATGTTTATTTATCAGAAGCAATGTTCTTCAGGGCTTTTTCTTATCGTATCCTGGTCACTCTTTTTGGCGACATTCCCATTGTAAAAGTTGAAGAAATTAATACTCCCAAGACAGATTTTTCCAGAGCGCCGAAAGCAGATGTTTATAAGGCAATTGAAGATGATCTCCTCTTCGCCGCCGCTAACTTACCGGTACGAAGCGAACAAAAAAACCCCGGCAGGCTTACTCAAGGAGCCGCATGGCATTATTTAAGCGAGATTTATCTGGCCCAGGGAAAATTCCAATTGGCCGTGGACGCGTCCTCAGCAGTGATAAATAACTATGGCTATGCATTGATGACAAATCGTTTTGGAACGAACCTTGGAAAAGATGTGTTTGGAACAGGAGATGTATTTTACGATTTATTTTCACCCAATAATCAAAACTTAGCAGAAAATACCGAGGGTATCTGGGTAATTCAATTTGAACCATTGATTACCGGGGGCGGGGCATGTTATGCAGAAGGAGAATTTGGACCTCGCTATTTCGGAATCGGAAATACTCCTGATGGCTTTAAGGCAATTTTAGGCGAAATTGTTAATGGCGTACATACAGGGTATAGCGATACCCTTGGTCGCGGCGTAGCGGGATCCAGATGCACTAATTATGTTGCTTATGATATTTGGCAAAGCGATTGGAATAATGACATCCGGAATGCTGAACACAATATTAAAAGGAATTTTTATTTCGACAATCCGGCCTCTATTTATGATAAGAAAAAGATCGATTTCTCCCTTTATCCCCCAGGATCGAGAAATGCGCTAAAAGATACGACCAATTATATCTTTCCACAATGGATGAAATTCTCTGAGCCGCTTATGCATACTAGTCTGCCTGCCAGATCAGGAGGAGGATACAGCTATAAGGATACTTATGCAGTTCGACTACCGGAAACATTGTTGATACGAGCCGAAGCGTATCTTGGTTTAAATAACGCAGACTTGGCGGCTAAAGATATAAACGCGATCAGAAGCAGGGCTAAGGCAACCGAGGTCTCGCCCGGAAAGGTTGATCTTGATTATATTTTGGATGAGCGCGCAAGAGAGCTATATGGCGAAGAACATAGAATGATTACTTTATTAAGATTGGGCAAGCTTGTTGAAAGGGTCCGGAAATACAATAACAATCCTTCCACTCCACAACTTCGCATTCAGGATCGCAATAATTTATTTCCAATTCCACAAAGCGAAATAGATTTAAATATAGGCAATGTCATGACGCAGAACAAGGGATATTAAATATGAAATTTAATTAAAGCAATAAAGATTATAATATAATTATGAAGAAAATTGCCAATCGCAGAAAATTTGTTAGGAGCGCGCTGATAGTTGGCGCAGGTTTGGGCTTTCTTAAGAGCTCCGCCGCCTCTTTGTTTGGAAGCGGTTCGTTATCAGAAAGAAAAAGAATCGGTATAATAGGACTTGATACTTCGCATTGTCCGGCATTTACAAAATTAATTAACAGCGGCTCTTTAGGCGCGGCATATACAAAATACAAGGTAGTGGCGGCCTATCCGACCAAAGGAAGCGCCGACTTCCCGGCAAGCATAGAAAGGCTCGCTGGTTTTACGAAACAGATGAAAGATATGGGAATTGAAATAATTGCCTCAGAAGAGGATCTGCTCAAAAAAGTCGATTTAATACTGCTGGAGTCAGTCGACGGCCGCGTTCATTTCGAACAGGCCATGGCAGTTTTAAAAGCAGGGAAACCCATGTTTATTGATAAACCAATATCTTCTTCGCTAGCGCCTGCCATTGCTATTTTTGAGGCTTCCAAAAAGTACAAAACGCCCGTCTTTTCTTCATCAGATATAAGATTCGTTCCTGATACTCAGGCAATCCTACAAGAAAAAACAATAGGCAATGTCCTTGGAGCCGATACATACTCTCCTTTTACGGAAGCTCCCGGACATCCCGAGCTATTTTTCTACGGAATTCACGGCGTAGAATTGCTTATCTCTGTTATGGGTACAGGGTGCAAAGAAGTAGTAAGGTTGAGTTCGAAAGGAAACGATATAGTAATTGGGATATGGGATGATGGACGTATAGGAACAGTTCGCAGAATACCGCCTGGCGGAAAAAGCAGCGTGGGGGGATCCGTTTTTGGCGTTAATGGTATTTCGCCTGTAAGAGATGATACATATGACGCGCTGGTGATTAAAATACTGGACTTTTTTCAAACAGGCATCTCGCCGGTAAAACCTGAAGAGACATTGGAAATATTGGCCTTTATGGAAGCGGCGGATAAGAGTAAAAGGAATGGGGGCGTTCCGGTATCCATACAATCCATAATGCAAGAGGCAAAACAAAAGGCAAAGGACTACGCTAGTATTGTTAACTCATAAAGGTAAAAAAATGAATAATTTAAATCGGAGGGGTTTTATAAAAAACTCAATATTAGCTTCTGCAGGCGTAACTGTTGGGGCTCCTGCATATATTAAAGGATTCGCAAAAAATAAACCAAGCGACACGATTAACGTGGCCGTCGCGGGAATACGGGGTCGTGGAGGCATGTATTTCGGAGGATCCGGGCATATTGCAAATTTTACAAAAATAAAAAACTCAAGGGTCGTGGCGATATGCGATGTCGATAAGAACCTTTATCCAAAAACGATAGACAGCATTCAGAAGATGGGCGGCATTAAGCCCCGAACCGTGGAAGATTTTCGCGATCTGCTTGGCAATAAGGATATAGACGCTGTTTCCATCGCCACTCCCGATTACTGGCATGCGCTACAAGCCATTTGGGCTTGTCAGGCAGGAAAGGATGTATATGTTGAAAAGCCTATTTCCTATACTGTTGAGGAGGGGAGAAAGGTTGTGCAAGCCGCTGTGAAATATAAGCGAATAGTGCAGGTTGGAACGCAAAGCCGAAGCAATAGGGTTGTTCAGAAAGCTATTCAACTAATTCATGATGGCGTTATCGGCGAAGTGTACATGGGCCGGGGGATCGTATATGGTCACCGCGCCAGTATAGGAAAGGAAGAAAACAGCCCGGTTCCGCCAGGAGTAAATTGGGATCTTTATAGAGGGCCGGCGCCCATGATACCTTTTAACAAAAATCATTTCCATTATAATTGGCACTGGCACTGGGATACAGGAACTGCAGAATTCGGAAATAACGGGGTTCACGTTATGGACGAGGTTAGGTGGGGTATGAATATAAATTCACATCCCAAAAAAATCGCTTGTTGCGGAGGACTTTATGCAAGGGAATCATCGGACCAAGAGGTTCCTAATTTGCAGGTTGGAACTTTTGAATACGAGAATGGTAAAATCATGGAACTGGAAGTGAGAAGTTTATTTACGAATTCTGAAGAACAAAGTAGAGATGGTTGTTTCTTTTACGGATCGAAAGGATGGATGTATTTAGACGGAGATGGCTATGCCGTTTACCTGGGAACCAAAAACGATAAGGGTCCAAGTCTGAAAAACGCCGACCTGGATCCTGTTGAAACGGATAAAGCTCATATTGATCCGCATTTTGTAAACTTCCTTGATTGCGTGAAAAGTCGCAGATCGCAGGACCTGAATGCAGATTCGCTTACAGGACACATGTCCACCGCAATGATGCTATTAGGTAATATTGCATACAGAACAGGGCGTAAATTAACATTTGACGGGAACACCGAAAAATTCATTAATGATATAGAAGCGGATGCCCTTCTTACGAGAGAGTATCGCCGGTCATTTACTCTGCCTAAAGAGGTTTAGCGTTGGCATGACTGGAAAATCAATATATTTTTTATCAGTCAAAAATATAGAGTTTTCGCACTTAGCAATTTTTCGCCATTGGTCAGGAACCCCCGGCAACAGCAGCGACAAAAAGCTGGAGAAATACGCGGGCTCATCCCTGGCAAAATCTCCCCTGAAATCATTGCTAATCCGCCAGAACTCACGCCATCAAAAAGAGGATGCCTTTAAAAGACGTCCTCTTCTCTAATCAAATACCATTGACCAATTAACATTATCCTATGAAAGGAGAAAGATACTTCAATAGCGTTGTAACATCAGCCAGGATCGGGCTATTTTAATACCAATTTAATCATCAAGGAGCGGGCCCTGACTGTCGAAGCGTTGAAGCCCGGTCCTGTGCAGGTAATACCGGCAAGTAATATTTGTTTTCATTCAACAATTCGCTGCCCTGCGGCAGGATGCCTGCTTCTATTCTCGTCAGCGCCCGGATCAGCCGGTTATCCCTGTCATATTTGCACTGGTAATAGAAGCGGTCGTTCGTACCATCCTGGTAGCCGATGAAATTCACTTTGCCGCTGGCCAGGTTATAAATATTCTGGTTCAACGCAAAAATACCGGCAGAATGAGGTGAAAACCCTGCAAGCGGCAGTAAATAAATATCATCCTTTGGGGTAAGAAATGGAGGCCACAACATGCGACCTCCAAATAGAGCCTTACAAACTTTTAAAATCCTTAGATATGCCTAAAGAGAATCGTTCGACAGCAATTGCCGAAGAAGCGATCATGAATAAAATATATTATATCCGTAATCAAAAAGTGATGCTGGACAGGGATCTTGCTGAACTTTATGGCGTACAATCCATACGATTAAGGGAGCAGGTAAAAAGAAATATATCCCGGTTCCCGGAACACTTTATGTTCCAATTAACCGAGGAGGAAGTAGAAATGATGGTATCGCAAAATGCGATACCATCTAAAAAGCATTTAGGAGGTTCGCTTCCTTACGTTTTTAGCGAGCATGGAGTGTTGATGCTTGCCAATGTATTAAAAAGTGAAACGGCGATCAACGTAAGTTTACGGTTAATAGAAATTTTTGTGAAAATGCGGGCGATGTTATCAACGCACAAGGATATATTATTGAAACTGGAGCAGTTAGAGAAAAAAGTCACAGCGCATAATCAGGATATACAAATGATCTTTACGGCATTAAAGCAATTATTAGACCCTCCAAAGGCGCCCAGAGATCGTATTGGTTTTAAGCGCAGTAATGAAAAGGAGTAATATTTTATTGAGGCCTTTCGGCCTTCGCCTGTTTTTGGATAAGAAGAATTACCAGGAAGGCTTGAAGTTTTTCCGGTATTCCATAAAAGGCGTTTTACCGTCTTCTGCAAAATACCTCGCTATTAATTCGAAATCGGCTGGTTTAAGATAGCCGGGAATTGCCTGCGGAGGCGATCCATCGGCCGGAATGATCACCGTGGTGGGATAAGAAAGATTGCCCCTGGTAAGAAACAGGGCAAAATTATGCGCCCGGTAACGTTCGTTAAATGTATATTCTTTTCCACCCCAGGCGAGCGGAGGCTTCGCTTCCGCGTTTATTTTGACTGCATAAAAATAGCGGTCGAGGTATTCGCCCAGCTTTTTATGGGTATAGGTTCTTTTATCCATCACCTTGCACCATCCACACCAATCGGTATACAGATCGATGATCACCGGTCTTTTTTCCTTTTGCAACTGCTTGCCCGCTTCTTCCAGCGTCATCCAATGCACGGCAGTTGTAGCGCCGGCGGATGACTGCGCCACAGAAAACTGGCTGAGGGCAGGCAAAACCATCATTCCTAAAAACAAAACCGGTAGTTTCCAGGTTTGCATCCTAATTTTGATTTGATACAATAACTCAAAACTCATGCATAAAATTGTTTTAGCCATCACCGGCGCCAGCGGATCGATATATGCAAAGATCATTCTCGAAAAACTACTGAAAATACCTGCTCAATGGGAAGATATCGCCGTAGTAATGACAGAGAATGCCAGGCTGGTATGGCAGACAGAGCTGCAGAACAAGGATTATGAGCAATACCCCGTCAACTTTTATGCAAACCAGGATTTCATGGCGCCCTTTGCTTCGGGATCGGGACAATACGATACCATGATCATCGCGCCTTGTTCCATGGGCATGCTGGGACGTATAGCAGGGGGCGGTTCATCCGATCTGATCTCCCGCGCCGCCGATGTGGTCCTTAAAGAAAGAAGGAAGCTTATCTGCGTGATCCGCGATACGCCTTATAATCTAATACATATACGCAATATGGAAACCGTAACGCTGGCGGGCGGCATCATCTGCCCTGCTACTCCTTCTTTCTACAGCAAACCGGCAACCATCGAAGAACTTGTATCGACCGTGGCCGACAGGGTATTGGATCTTGCCGGTTTTGACATCAACGCCTTTCGCTGGGGATCGTCGAAATGACCATGTTCCCGATCGCTTCAGATCATGTTAAAATTACCTTTCATTCTGTCACGATCGGCTCATCTCAGTCCATGTTCATCTCATCTCAGATCCACTTCCTCCACCCCGGGATAATTCTTTTTATCAAATACGAACAGATCGTCTTTTAAAACAGCCTTGCCGTTAAGGTTATTTACCACATAAGAATACTTATTGCCATTTTTTTCCAATATGCGGGTGGAACTGATGGTTTGGCTCTTTTTATCCACCAGCACATAAACCTTATGAAATGCCTTGGTTTTATCGACCGGCGTCATTTCAATTTCCTGCAATATGGAGCCGCCCTGCTTCTTCTCGCCATTCATTTTATACAGGAAATCCTTATCGTAAAAGGAGGTGAAGATCTTTTGCGGCGTAAGACCCGAACCGGAGGGATCCAATTGCGTAATGGTCACTTCATTGGCAGCCTCGTCGTAGGTCCATACATTCGACCCGTCTCCAAAGATCTCCTGGCCGGTAATGCTGACCCGGTATTTGGGGCCTTTCATATATACCGTCCCTTTCTTCACGCCCAGCGCCTGGCCATTGGCGTCTTCTATCCGCAGGGTAAAAGTCGACTGCACCGCTTTGAAAGACTTGAACTTAGCGCTTACCGCATCCAATACCTTTTTTGCTTCGGGATCGGATGTTTGCCCAAATCCTGCCAATAAGATTCCCATCAACCCTGCTAACAGATATAATTTTTTCATCCGTGTGTTTTTTGTTTTTTATTTCGTGCATTAAGTCTTTTATCGGTCTCAATGAATGCTTCAGATCGCCCTTGTACGAGATTATTTATCATGCTCCATTTCATCCCGTATTTTCAAAATGTAAAAGAGTCGCAAAGATATTGTTTAATGAAACAAATCTAAGACCGGAATAAGGCATTCGGGGTTTAGCCGTTAAAAATACATTAACATATCGCTAACTATAATGGGTAAAACGTAGGCGAATCCCCCGGCTATAAAAACCTGAGCATCAGGCAGGATCTCGCACTGCCTTAAAGCATTCGCCCGGACCTGACAAATCCGGGTCAAAGATGCCGTCTGTATTTATTTAAACAGATTAACCTGGAGCTAACCCATCTCGCCAAGGCGCTGATCAAGCTCCGCCTCGGTTTTGATCAGCACGTCGCGGGCCTTGCTGCCCTGGTTCACCCCTACCACTCCCGCAGCTTCCAACTGATCCATCAGCCGGCCTGCCCGGTTGTATCCCAGTTTCATCCTTCTTTGCAATAAGGAAGTGGAGCCTACCTGGTTCTGGACAATGAGCCGGGCCGCTTCTTCAAACAAGGGGTCGCGGTCTAACGCGCTGAAATCCCTGTTCTCCATTTCCTTTTCATCAATATATTCCGGTAAAAGAAATGCCTGCGCATATCCCCTTTGGTCGCCTATAAAATCACAAATGGTTTCCACTTCAGGGGTGTCGACAAAAGCGCATTGAAGCCTGGTCAGCTCGCCATTATAAGAGATTAGCATATCTCCCTTGCCGATCAGTTGTTCGGCGCCGCCGATGTCGAGAATGGTCCTCGAATCGATCTTGGAAGATACTTTAAAAGCTATGCGCGCCGGGAAATTCGCTTTTATCGTTCCGGTAATGATATTTACCGAAGGGCGCTGGGTGGCAATGATCAGGTGAATACCCACCGCTCTCGCCAATTGGGCAAGCCGGGCAATAGGCATTTCCACTTCTTTTCCCGCCGTCATGATCAGGTCGGCAAACTCGTCGATCACCAATACGATGAAAGGCAGGAACTGGTGGCCCTTCAACGGGCTCAGCCTCCGCTTGACAAACTTCTCATTGTACTCCCTGATATTCCGGGAACCCGCTTCTTTCAGCAGGTCGTACCGGTTATCCATTTCGATACACAGGGCATTGAGGGTATTGATCACCTTTTTAGTATCGGTGATGATGGCTTCTTCCTCGCCCGGCAGTTTGGCAAGAAAATGCTTTTCAATGGTGCGATACAAGCTCAGCTCTACTTTTTTCGGATCTACCAGCACCAGCTTTAACTGCGAAGGATGTTTTTTATAGAGCAGCGACACCAGTATGGCGTTCAGTCCCACGGATTTGCCTTGCCCCGTAGCGCCGGCCATCAGCAGGTGAGGCATGGACGTGAGATCGACAATAAAATTTTCATTGTCGATCTTTTTCCCGATGGCTATCGGAAGGCTATAATTATTGTTTTGAAATTTATCGGAGGCAAGCAGACTTCTCATGCTCACTACCGTCTTTTTCACATTCGGCACTTCAATGCCGATGGTGCCCTTGCCTGGAATAGGCGCAATGATCCGTATGCCCAGCGCAGCAAGGCTTAACGCGATATCGTCTTCGAGGTTTTTGATCCGGGATATCCGCACGCCTGCGGCAGGAACGATCTCATACAGGGTAACGGTAGGCCCCACGGTAGCGCTGATCTTCTGGATCAGGATATCATAATTCTTAAGCGTATTGATGATCTGGTTCTTGTTGGCTTCCAACTCCTGGTTATCCTGGATGATCTTTTCGCTGCCATGTATTTCGAGTTGATCGATCGCAGGGTATTTATAGTCTTTCAGGTCGAGCGTTGGTTCATAAGGCGCGGATTCCAATACTTTTTCCACGGCATCTTCTTCAGCTTCCGGCAGGGCCGTTTTGATTTCCAGTTCGGGGTCTACTACCGGCTTCCCGGATTTTTTATTTACCCTGTCGTTCGCCGGCAAAACCTCTTCTTCGGGAATAACCGCCGGCGTTTCCTCTACAGAAAGTTCTTCCGTTATAAAAGGCTCATATTCCGCTCCGTCTTCCGAAGCCTCTTTTTCGATGATCTCCAGTTCGGGGAGCCCTTGTTCCGGAACCGGCGTCAGGGTTGCTTTTTTGTCCTTTCCTTTTAGCTTATTCTTTGCCAGGGAAGGCTCAGGCTGCATTTCCGGAGTTAACGACTCATCCCCGTCGCCATTTAATAAGGGGTCGACAGTAATTGTTTTGCGGGCAACAGGCGATTTAAATTCGGGATTGAAACGCCAGATCACATAAGCGAGGCCGGCTACAAACAGGACGGCGGCCGTTCCAAAAGTTCCCAGGAAGCCGGTCAGCCATTTGCTGATCATATTGCCTATCTCGCCTCCCCAGGGAAATATACTATTGGGAATGAGAAAGGCAAGCGCCACGCTGAAAAAAACGACGCCGGCCAGCACATACCGGAAATGCCTCCAGAAAAAAAATATTCTTTTCCCGGCAACCGCGTTCACCCCCGCCACAAAAAATAAAATACAAAAAAGATAGGAAGCCAGCCCGAACCAGTCCGATATAAATTTATGGGCAGTCCAGGCGCCGAAGGTTCCCAGGAAGTTCCTCGCCTTGATTTGCTCGTTGGGAAAAAATATGGAGTTTCCGGTAACAACGCTTTGATCTTCCGCCCAGGTAAAAAGATAGGAGGTAAAGCTGACGAAAAGAAAAAGGCAAATGAATAAAAAAACAGCGCCGGCAATCTTATGCGTTCTCTCATCGGCAACCAATTCTTTCATGCTAACCTGTTCTTCTTTTTCAGGCTTCAGGCGATGCGGATCGACAG
The DNA here is from genome assembly GCA_016786785.1 of Chitinophagaceae bacterium. Taxonomy (GTDB): domain Bacteria; phylum Bacteroidota; class Bacteroidia; order Chitinophagales; family Chitinophagaceae; genus Flavitalea. The sequence continues at coordinate 5,791 of JAEUVR010000239.1, read as the reverse complement.
AATGGCTCTTATTAGATTTTAAACGATTTGCCATGGCGACAAAGATAAGCAGGTACTATTTCAAAAAAAAGGCGCAAAAAATTGTACTTTAGGAACGCAGATATCCTATTATGCGTTTACCATTAGCCATTTTTTTTTGCTTATCGCTAACCAGGCTGTTTGCTCAGCAACCAGGCGGCATGATAATAGATCTTGCATCCATCCGTCATTTTGACTCTATTGACAGCAAGTGCTTTTTTCTTGCTACGCCCAAAGGGCAGGTCTCTGAAGCCTCGATCCCCTCTCTTGTTTTTCCTTCCCCGCCGCTGAAAAAAAGATCGGTTGCCGACAGCTTAATGGAAAAGGACTGCTACCTGAAATTCACGCTACGCAATAACGCCGATACGGCAAAAGAAGTATACTTTTTACCGGGTTATTACCTTAAATCATTGAAGCTGTATGCAGCGGACCCCGAAGACCCCGTTTCTACTTTCCGGGAATTGCCGCTGATCAGGGACGATAAGCAGGCTTACGCGGATTGTAAACTGATCAGGATGGGACCGGGCGAGACCGTCCAGTATTTTGCAAAATTCAATTATGTTAAAACGAATATCAACAGCTATATACCCAGGATCATTGAAAAGGACTACCTGGAGCCCTGGACCATTACGGTAAAAAACAGGGATTCGATGCTGGACACGATCACTTATGTGGTATGCGGCATCCTGCTGCTGATGATCTTTTATTCGCTGGCCGTATATCTTCAAAGCAGGAACAGGGAATTCCTATATTATTCGGCCTATGCGCTTTGCACGGCGGCTCTGCTGTTCCTGAAATCCTATCTTAATTTTGAGCCCTCCCGCTTTCATGAATTATACGAAGAGTATCTCGATTTTATCCTGATGTGCGGCGGCGTTTTCTTTTACCTGATATTCGTCCGGCAGTTCCTGAACACTAAGGAAAACCATCCTTTTATAGAAAAAACCTTCCGCAGGACGGAAATAGCGATCCTGGCTTTATTGCTCGTCTTTTCCCTGATCTATTTCTTCACGGATAAATATGTAATCCTGAACATTCTCGAAAACTATGTCATTAAAACATTCCTGTTCCTGATCGGCTTTGCCTTTATTATTTACAGCATCAGAAAAAAGGATCCGCTGCTGAACTATCTCGCCATCGGCAGCTTAGCCATGGTCTTTTTTTCCATTGTTTCCCTTAGTATTATCCTGCTGAAATGGAAAGTCGTTCCGGGCTATCCTGCTTCTGTATTTAACCGCTCCATGTTATACTATGAAACGGGACTGGCATTGGAGCTGATGTTCTTTCTCTCCGGGCTCGCCTATAAAAACAAAAAAGAAATCATTGAACGGGTTAAGGAAAGGGAGCGGCTTAAAATGGAGAATGAACGAAAAGAGTTTGAAAAACAAATGGCGGTCATGGAAGAAAGAGACCGCATCTCTGCTGACATGCACGACGATCTGGGCTCGGGGGTAACCGCCATCCGGCTGATGAGCGAGATCGCAAAAAGCAAGATGAATACAGAGGAGTTTCCCGAGATCGACAAAATATCCAACTCGGCCAATGAACTGCTGGGCAAGATGAACGCGATCATCTGGACCATGAAAAGCTCTAACGATACGCTCGAAAGCCTTGTCGCCTATTTAAGGGCTTATGCCATTGAATACTTCGACGGCTCTCCCATACGGTGCGTTGTAAACGTAAAGAATATCCATGAGATGGAAATGAGCGGGGAAAAAAGAAGGAATATCTTCTTAAGCTTTAAGGAAACGCTTACCAACATACGCAAACATGCCCAGGCTACGGAGGCCGTTATAACGATAGAGGCGGAGGAACGGCGCCTGCGTTTAAGCATCCAGGACAATGGACGGGGAATAGACCTCGACAACCTGAGAAAATTCGGCAACGGCCTGAGCAATATGAAAAAAAGGATGCAGCATATAAAGGGCGAATGCATTATTGAAAACAACAACGGCGCATTGGTCTATTTTATCGTTCCCTTATAACCAAACCCTATCAGCAGGGCGATCCATCCAGCGACAAAAAACAGTCCGCCTACCGGCGTAATAACGCCGATACCGTTCAATCCTACCGTATCGGCCGCTTTCAGGAAAGTCAGGAGGTATAAAGAGCCCGAGAACAATAGGATGCCGGTAACAAAAAAATATCCCGCGTACTTCATCCATTTTTTATTCCCTTTTTCAAAGGCCAGGGCGACGACAAACAGCGCAAAACAATGATAAAACTGGTAGCGGACGCCGGTTTCAAAAGCCGTCAACGACTCGGCGGGGAGTATTTTTTTCAGGCCATGCGCGCCAAACGCGCCTAATATCACCGCCAGGGCGGAAAACAGGGAAGCAAGCATTAAGAATGTCTTAGGCATGGAGGATGTTTTGAATAAAGTCATTAATGGAAAGATCGCTGTCTTTTTCCAGGATCACGTCGGCCTGCTCATAATACATGCGCCGTTCATTCAGTTTACGGATAATATAGGTTTTCATCTCGGCATCCGCCATATTTTTCAGTAAGGGGCGCTCATTTTTTTCTTTCAGCAACCGTTGCATCAGGATATCTACGGGCGTATTCAGCCATACCGTCAGCCCGTTTTTTTTCATCAATTCAATATTATTAAAAAAACAGGGAGTTCCTCCTCCGCAAGACAATACCATGGATGGTTGGGAAGCGATCAAAGATTCAAGGATCTCTTTTTCCGTAATGCGAAACTGTTCTTCGCCCGATTCCGCAAATATTTCGGGTATACTTCTCCGTTCTTTATCAATAATCTCTTTATCCAGGTCAAAAAACGGTATGCGCAGACCTTCGGCAAGGCGTTCTCCCCAATGCGTTTTTCCCGATCCCATAAAGCCAATAAGAAATATCCTCATCGCCGAAAAATATTTACGCTAATATAGTCCCAATTATTTAAACGCATTGACGCCGGTAATATCCATTCCGGTGATGAGCAGGTGAATATCATGCGTTCCTTCATAGGTGATCACGCTTTCGATGTTCATCATATGGCGCATCACCGGGTACTCGCCCGTAATGCCCATAGCGCCGAGCATCTGCCGGGCTTCCCTTGCAATATCCGCCGCTATCTCGCAGGCGTTGCGTTTTGCCATGGAAACCTGCTGCGGCGTAGCCTTATGTTCATCCATCAGTTTTCCCAGCCGCCAGTTCAACAACTGCGCCTTGGTGATCTCTGTGATCATTTCAGCAAGCTTTTTTTGCTGAAGCTGAAAGCCGGCGATGGGCCTGCCGAACTGCGTTCTTTCCAGGCTATACCGCAGGGCGGTATCGTAACAGTCCATAGCGGCGCCCAGCGCTCCCCAGGAAATGCCGTACCGCGCTTTGGTTAAACAGCTTAGCGGTCCTTTTAATCCTTTTACGTTGGGGAGGATATTCTGTTTCGGCACTTTGACATTATCAAAAACCAGTTCCCCGGTACAGCTTGCCCTAAGGCTCCACTTGCCATGCGTCAACGGCGTGGAGAATCCCTCCATTCCTCTTTCTACCAGCAATCCCCTGATCTCCTCGTTTTCATCTTTTGCCCATACTACCGCCAGTTGCGCTTCGGGGGCGTTGCTGATCCACATTTTAGCGCCGTTCAACACCACATGATCGCCTGCATCTTTAAAAGCAGTCGTCATGCTTGCCGGATCCGAGCCATGATCGGGTTCCGTAAGGCCAAAACATCCCAGCCATTCGCCGGCGGCTAAAAGGGGTAAATATTTTTTACGCTGTTCTTCGCTTCCAAATTCAAAAATGGGATACATCACCAGGGAGCCCTGGACAGAGGCGGTAGAACGCACGCCGCTATCGCCTCTTTCGAGTTCCTGCATCATGAGCCCATAACTGATATGATCCAGGCCGCCGCCGCCATATTCCAGGGGGATCGTCGGGCCGAAACATCCCAGCGCGCCCATTTGCGGAACGATCTGCCGGGGAAACGCCGATCGCTGGGCATATTCCTCAATGATCGGGGATATTTCCTTTTTAACATATGCTCTTACAGCGTCGCGGATAAGCTTCTGCTCTTCTGTAAACAGCTCGTCCGTCAAAAAATAATCAGGAGACGTGAACAAATCCGTACGTACAGCCATGTTATCGGGTTTGATTACAAAAATAAGGATTAAGCGGAACCCCGCGACTGCCAAAGAAGGATGCCAAAGCGGAGCACGCGCGTTTTGCCAAACGGATCGTCGTAGCGAAAAAACAACCTTATCGTAGCGGAAGTCCTAATACGTGAATCCGCGCTTGTAAAACCCTATCACATTCCAGGATTCGCCATCGCTTTTAACGGTAATAGCGCCCCGGCCGGCGATCATATTGTCATCGCTGGGCGAGATGCCGGTTACCTGCACATTATACGCAGTCTGCATATTCTTAATGACAATGACGCGGCCTGGCCATTTGGCCGCATCAGGAAGCGTACATGCCGCATGGGTATAGGGATAGTTAACGTAATGCGTTTCTATTCCGTCGCCAATAACATAATTGGGGCCGGTCTGGGTGAAAGTTTTAAACTCGGCGCCGATCTTTGATATTTTATACTGGCCGTCGGCCCATATGCAGCGGTAAATTCCCCCGGAAGGAAAACTGCTCGCAGGGATCAATTCCGTAGCATTATCCGAACGGACAAAACTGATCGGGTAGGCGGGCGACAGGTACTCCACTATAAAACCCTCGCCGTAAATGGCAAGATCGCCCACGTCAATTTTAAATACCTTGGCCTGGGTAGCTTCCACCCGTATGGCGCCGATATTGAGCGGCAACGTGATCGGATTTTCAGCCGTGCTGGATTTAACATGAAAAAAAGTTCCTTTATAAGGCACGGAACGGATAGCGCCGTTGATCCGGTACATCATGGCCTGAACCGTAGGGAACTGGCCGGTCTGACTGATAAGATCATGCGTTTTATTTACCAGGAAACTGGTTGGCGAGTACCTGTTCGTTACCACGAGCAGTTTATCGGGGGTTATCGAATTCATGGCCTGGGAGCCCATCAGTTCAAGACTGGTCGTTCCGCTCCAGAGAGGGGTTCCGGAGATGATGGTCGCAGAGCCCAGCCGCCCTGAGACAAATTGTTGCTCTTCGAGATGAGCGATCCCGATAAACTTATTGCTTAAGCAGGTAACAGGATCCAGGTCAAGCGCATAGCGGCTGCCAAAGGGTTCGATACGCCCTCCAAAAAAAGTATTGTTCTGGGCATTGTCCATCACCAATGCTTTCTCCACCCCTTCAAAACTCACGTCGTGGAATACATGGCCATTCATCGGGTCTTTGGCATTGCTGCTCGACTCCTTGTGAAAAACAATGCCATACCATCCGCCCTTGCCATAAGTCACCAGCGGAATACCCCTGCCTATCTGACCTCCGTACCAAAAGCTGCCGTTATTCCAATTGCCGCTACTACCGGACGCGCCGCTTGTGCTGATCCTGATCTGCGTGTGATTGGTATGAATAGAATTAAAGCTAACCTTATTGTATTGGCATCCTTCGGCCTCGCCGCCGGATTTGTCGCCCGACATCAGGATGCCGTTTTTAAAGTCTTTGATCTCGTTTACCTCGATCCTTGAATTCATCAGATTTTTAAGGTAAAGACCATCGCCGGAATAAGCGGCGAATTCGGCCTCGGTTGTAGCCCCCTTGTTCCCTCCCACAATAAGGCCATAACTTTTAAAATCCTGGTTGGCGCCCTCTATCACGAAGCCGGCTCCCTTGGCAAAATAAATATCGCCATATATTTCGAGGGGCACTTTCTTCACTGTTGTCAGCGGCAGGGTAATGCTGC
>JAEUVR010000236.1 GCA_016786785.1 Chitinophagaceae bacterium | reverse complement strand
GAGGAAATCAATTTTTCTCAAAACTATCCATATTCGGCTTACTCTTTGCATCTTTGCACCCTTATGCCCATTAGATGAGGACGACAAAAGGCGCTGCCATCGGCTTTATATTTATAACGCTTACTATTGATGTGATCGGCTGGGGGTTGATCATTCCCGTCATGCCGGAGTTATTGGTTGAATTAAAACATGTTCCCTTAAATGAGACCAGCAAATATGGCGGATACTTGGTATCTGCGTTTGCAGCCATGCAATTTTTATTTGCCCCGCTCATGGGAAACCTGAGCGACCGGTTTGGCAGGAGACCGATAATACTTTTATCATTGCTTGGCTTTTGCGTGGATTATATCATACTGGCCCTGGCGCATAATTATGAATTGCTCTTTGCCGGGCGTATCCTGGCCGGCATCACCGGCGCCAGCTTTACGGCTGCGAGCGCGTATATCGCGGACATAAGCGACGATGAGAACCGCGCCAAGAACTTCGGGCTGATCGGCGCCGCGTTTGGACTCGGCTTCGTACTGGGACCGGCATTGGGCGGACTGCTTGCCGAGTTGGGATTAAGAGCCCCTTTTTATGCCGCGGCTATTCTTTGCTTTTTAAACTTTCTTTACGGCTATTTTATACTGCCGGAATCTTTACAGCAGGAGAACAGGCGACCCTTTGAATGGAAAAAAGCGAACCCCGTGGGCTCTTTGATGTTTTTACGAAACTATCCAACCATCGCAGGACTGGTGATCGCCTTTTTTTGTATTTACCTTGCCGCCCATGCCGTGCAAAGCAACTGGAACTATTTTACCATGTATGTTTTTAACTGGACTGAAAAGCAGGTGGGCTTTTCCCTGGCGATAGTCGGCGTTTTAGTAGGCGCCGTCCAGGGCGGGCTGATCCGTTTTGTAAACCCCAGGCTAGGCGATGAAAAAAGCGCATATACCGGGTTATTGCTCTATGCCATAGGGCTGGCCCTGTTTGCCTTTGCTACGGAAAGCTGGATGATGTACCTGTTCCTTGTGCCTTATTGCCTGGGAGGTATTGCCGGCCCGGCATTGCAATCCATCATTACCAAACACGTTCCCAAAAACGAGCAGGGGCTGCTACAGGGAAGCCTTACCAGTCTCATGAGCCTTACTTCCATTTTCGGTCCGCTTATTATGACAAGACTTTTTTATTATGCTACCCTCCAGGATTCCCGGATCCATTTTCCCGGCGCTCCTTTTTTATTAGGCGCAGCGCTCATGTTAATAAGCATTTTTCTTTCCTGGAGAGCGCTAAGTAAAGAGCGAAAAGCCTGAATTCGGTCACTGATATCCGTTATATCGAAGAGAGTCGCTGGGCATTGCAGACATGCGGAAAGCCGACTAGCAGAAATGCCGTCAATACGCAAAACCCGATACAGGAATAAGCATTCAGTAAACCAATACCGGTCCGGCAATAGGTCAGGCCTGCGCAGCGGGGCCGCCGAAGTTCAGCGGAAGCTGGATCTCTTCGAGATCCTGGATCTTTCCATGCATCGACTCAAAACGGGCAATATATTCGGCAAGCGCCTTCATAAAACGCTTGGCATGTTGCGGCGTCAGGATGATCCTCGACTTCACTTTACTTTTGGGAGTGCCCGGCATTACATTTACAAAATCAAGCACAAACTCTGTATGGGAATGAGTAATGATGAACAGGTTAGAATATACGCCTTCCGCTATTTCCTCGGAAATTTCGATATTCAGTTGATTGGGTTGTTGCTTTTCTTCGCTCATAGCAAACAAATTTACGAATAATCATTGCAAGCCGGCAAGCCCGGCAGCGCACGAACAGCAGGTTTTGCAAACTTAAATACCTCCATTGCCCATTCCAATGGAAAATCTGTACTGAATCCGAAGAAGGTTCCCTGCAAACTATTCTCCAGGCCAGTATACCCCTTCACACGTCGCATTTCCACGCGTTACCCGCAAACGATCGCCCCGACACAGTTTCTTCATTAAGCTACCCGTTAGTCGCCGTTTAACAAATACGCCTAACCATGATCCGATAAGGGCAAACCCGTTTTCACAAATCCCGCCATTCGGCTAAGGCAATCGCGCCCTTAATCATGCCCAACAAATGATCGCGCCTGCCCGTCTAATATCGTATACCCGATATATTTGCCCAGGCTTGCTCCGATCTGTTTCAAGCCTGCCCAATCAAAATCGTATTGCTTTTTATATTTGCCGACAAGTTTGCCGCGATCTGTTTCAAACCCTGGTCAATATCGAAATCCCCATATTTACCACAAGTTTCTTACAATCTGTTTCAAACCCTGGTCAATATCGAAATCCCCATATTTACCACAAATTTCTTACAATCTGTTCAAACCTGCCCGGTCAATACAGCATACTCTCCCCGATCAGCCCGTTGTCGGCGAAACTGAAATACCCTTCCTCGCTGACAATGATATGGTCGAGCACCCGGATATCAAAATATCCTGCCGCCCGGCATATCTTCCCCGTAAGCGCTTCATCCGCCCGGCTGGGGTTCAGGTTGCCCGAAGGATGATTATGAAAAAGAATAATGGAAACGGCGTCTTCTTCCAAAGCCTTCTTTAAAATAACCCTGGGGTCGGCTACCGTTCCCGTAATGCCCCCTTCGCTAATAACCTCATAATGGTTGATCCGGTTGGCCCGGTTCAGAAAAACCACGCCAAACACTTCGCGTTGATAATCGCTGAGCCAGGACTGAAGATAGGAGGCAATATCGGCGCTAACCTTTACAACAGGTTTGCCGGAAGATAACACCCCCATCCCCTCCCTTCGCCGGCCCAGTTCCAGGGCGGCAGATATGATGATGGCCTTGGCCTGTCCTATCCCCTTCACTTTCATCAATTCCCGGACCGAAAGCTTCCCCAATGCGCCAAGGTTGTTTCTGGCAAGGCCCAGCACCTCCCGGGCCAGGTCAATGGCAGATTTCTTTTTAATGCCATTCTGGATCAGGATGGCCAGCAGTTCGGAATCGCTTAGGTTTTCCGCGCCTTTTAACCGTAGTTTTTCGCGGGGCCTATCGTCTTTTGCCCATTCTTTAATAGGGTATATCTGCGCTTGCATGATCCAATATTAGGTTATAATTTTATGCTGTTGAAGTAATAAATAACGCCTTATTGCCGTTATTTATACACTACACAAATCCAAATCGTAAAACCTAATAAATCTGATCTATGAAACGCAAAACTACCTTTTCGGCCATCGGCGGCTATCAGCCCTTTCTTTTCTGTATTGGCATGTATTTCGTGGCCCTGTTCTTTTCGATCTTTATCTGCTCGGCCATTTTTTACGCGGTAAACCCCAAAAACACGGTGGTTAAAACGGAAAAATCGTCTGACAAAACGGCTATGATTGGCGCAGGACAGCAGGTTTTGATGACCGTCTCCAGATAACCGGCATACCATAATTTATTGATATACTTTTCAACCGGGCCCTGTTACCGGTTGAAATTTTTTTATGCAGGCTCCCTCCAAATCGCTGGCTTAGCTTTATCTTCGCCTCACATTTTTAAGGGTATGCAAAGATCTCCTAAAATTTTTTCCGGCACCGGATCGCAGTATTTAGCCGAAAAAATAGCCTA
>JAEUVR010000205.1 GCA_016786785.1 Chitinophagaceae bacterium | reverse complement strand
AATTGCCAGCTAAAGAACTAAAAATTCAAAATGAGTCGCTATTGGCATTTTATTGCCAGATGGTAAATCCCCCGTCCACAACCAAATTATGGCCCGTAACATAAGACGAGGCTTCACTTGCCAAAAACAAAACAGCTCCTTTCATATCCACTCCATCCCGCCCCATACGGCCTAAGGGAACCTTGTTGGCGTATGCCTCAATAAATGCGGGAGGCTGGTTTCGCCGGAACCCTCCCGGAGAAATAGTATTTACACGAATGCCATAGGGCCCCAAATATGCAGCGAGATCCCTTGAAAAGCCGATCACTGCCGATTTTGCGGAAGCATAACTCACCGATTGGGGAGACATCCCCTCAGGATAAACCCTGCGGTCGCGCCCGATCACGCCTGCGATGCTCGCAATATTGATGATAGCGCCGGACCCTTGCTTTTTCATTAACGCCGCCGCATGCTTGCAAAGCAAAAAACTGGTATGAAGATTTAGCCGGTGCATTGCCTCCCACGATTCGAGAGGGCTCTCTTCAAACCTGGCAGCGGTTTGCTGCAGGGCTCCTCCTCCTACGCAATTCACCGCGATATCAATACGGCCAAAATTTTCGATAATCGCGTTAAAAACATTTTCCACTTCATTTTCATGAGCTGCATCGAGCGGCAACCCCAATATCTTTTTACCTGTGGCGGCGCTGATTTCTCCGGCTGTTGCCGCAGCCAAAGATCCATCGCGCGAAGTGATCACGCCCGCAGCGCCTGCTTCTGCCAATGCAACAGCCATGTCTTTTCCAAGATCGCGGCCTCCGCCGGCAACCAGGAAAACTTTGCCCGTAATATCAAAAAGCTCATGAACAGTTGGATGTTTCTCCATACCTGGCGTTTAATTTGAAACCGTATAAAATTATTTTTAGTTTACTGGTTGTTCATCTGAGACACAATATCGAAAAACCCCGCTTCATGCAGATCCTTTTCCATAGCTTTCTCCTCCTCTGCGGATAGGCCCTGCAGGGGACTGCGTACGTTTCCGCAATCTACCCCCGACAATTTCATCATTACCTTCTGCGCCGCCAGTCCGCCGTATTTTACAATGATCCTCACCACCTCAACAGACTGAAACTGTAACGCCCGCGCTTTCTGCAGGTTACCGCTATCAAAGCTTTCCCTCAACTGCCGGTATAACAATGGCAGAAAACCATACGTGCTTCCGATATATCCCTTCGCGCCTACCGACAGAGCGCCCAGCAGCATCTCATCGACGCCGTACAGGATATCATATTTTTCGCCGGCGGCATTCAGGCAAGCCTGGTATTCGTGGAGTTCAGGCGACGTGAATTTTATTCCAGCAAGGGAAGGAATGGACCGGCCTGCCTCTTCCAGGAAGGCAGGCATATTCACCGCCATACCGGTGAGTCTCGGTATATGATAATAATAAAAAGGAAGCTCCGGCGCGCTCGCTGCAATTTCAGCAAGAGAATGCACAAGACCTTCAACCGTAGTGATCTTAAAATAGGAAGGCGCTACGGAAGAAATATAATCGGCGCCGATCTCCCGGGCATGGGCGGACAGTTCCCTTGCTTCCTTTACGCTGTTGTGCCCTACATGCACCAGTACAGGAACCCTTTTTTGAGAAGCTTTTACAAAAGCTTCCGCCGCCGCTTTTCGTTCCGCTCCGGTTAAGGAAGGCCCTTCGCCGGTGCTGCCGCAAACATAAATCCCCTGCACATGCTGCCGGATCAAATAATCTGTTAGCGCGGGAATCCTTTCCAGGTCAATATCTCCCGATCTCTTCATTGGGGTAAAGGCCGCAGCGACCATTCCCTCTATTTTGTTTTTTTTCATGCGTATATTTTTTATCGCTCTTATCTGAATGCATTGCCCATAAAAAGTTCGCCGTTATGGCCATCGATTTGTTCATTCAGAAAAATCATTTGCCGTCGGCCTTAAAAAAACAAGCTGAATCACTACCGCCAGCAAAACGATCAACGCCAGCAATCCCAGGTCCCTGCCCAGATGTCCGGCATCAGAAGATCTTCCAAGCAACCCTGTAATAAAAGCGCCGGCAAACACGCCTGTCATATTCATGATGCCATAAGCTGTCGCCCTGCGCCGGGCAGGAACAAACTGGCAGAGTATCGGCATATTATTAGCGTCATACATTCCCCAGCCGACGCCGAAGCAGATAGCGGCGCTTACTACATGGAAAAGCGAATGACCGAAGCCGATCAGGAACAGGGAGGGGATGGTCAGCCCCAGGCCTATAGCGCTGGTAAAAATCCGGCCGCGTAGATTTTTCTGCACCCATTTGTCCGATAAAACGCCGCCAATGATCACGCCGATAAAGGAGGAGAATGCAATGGCAAAGGAGGATATCGGCCCCGCTTCAGACATAGGTATCTGCAGATTTTCCGCAAAAAGCGTAGGAAGCCAGTTCTTGACAGCCCAACCCGGCAGGCTGGGAACGGCAAAATAAAACAGGATGATCCAGAACGAAATATTGCTCAGCAACAAAGACAGCGCTTTAAGGGTCGCCTTCTTTTCACGCAATGGCTTTGTCATAGCAGCTTCCGGTAAGCCTGGCCTTTTGTCTTTCAGAAAAAGAATCAGCACGAACGAATAAAATATACCCGCCATACCGAAAAAATGGAAAGCGCTATGCCATGAAACCGCTTCTGCAATAACAGCTCCGAAACCTCCGGATGCCTGTCCGAGATAAATGCCGATCATATGAATACCGATCGCAAGCGACCTGGTCTTCTCCTTGTGAAAATCGGCAATCAGCGATAATGCCGTAGGAATGTACACCGCTTCGCTTACGCCCATAAAAGCCCGTAACCAATATACCTGCTCAAAAGTGGTCGCATAGCCCATGGCAAAAGTTACCGCCGACCATACGAATAGACTGATGATGATCAGCCATTTCCTGCTGAACCTGTCGGCGGCTATGCCTGCCGCGGGACTCACGAAACCGTACACCCAAAGAAATATGCCCATCAGATAGCCGAAGTTGGCGGCAGACTGTAGCTCATGAATATCGGCCTGCATCGCAGGTCGCATGGTGGTCAGCATCTGGCGGTCCATATAGTTCAGAAAAGCGACCCCGCACAACAACGCGACCACCGCCCATTTGTAATATTTTTTTTCTGTTCTCATCCTGTTCTAGCACTATCTATTTTTAAGCAGGCATATCCCGCCCTAACGGAAGTAAAACGAA
>JAEUVR010000169.1 GCA_016786785.1 Chitinophagaceae bacterium | reverse complement strand
ATTGCCGTGGTTATTTCCATGATGGTGATGCTGGCTTTCTCGGGCGCTATCAGTCGCTTTATTAATAATCACCCCACCTTACAGATGCTGGCGCTGGCATTCCTTATTGCCATAGGGATATTGCTTATCGCCGAAGGGTTCCATCAGAAGATCAGCAAAAATTATGTTTATTCGGCCATTGCCTTCTCATTGGTCGTGGAGTTGCTGAACATGAGGTTAAGGAAAAATTACGATTCTATAAAACTGAGCAACAACCGGGATGAAGAGCAAAAGCCTTAACCAGGAGCGGAACAGCAGTTCTATAAAAGATATATGACGCAATGATATAGCGCCGACCGGTAAGATTCGGGTAGGCTGGTTTTGCTATTTGCGTTATATTACAGGCTAACGTTAAAAGCTAACTGATATAAGTATGAAGACAACCACCGGCGTTTCCCTGTCGCTTATGATGTTCCTGGAATATTTTGTCTGGGGGTCCTGGTATGTAACCATGGGCGCCTATATGGGCGAGCATTTGCAGTCTTCCGGCATCCAGATAGGCGCGGCTTACAGCGCGTTAGCCATTGCGACAATGATATCCCCGTTTGTTATTGGCATGGTCGCCGACCGGTTTTTTGCCGCGCAAAAACTAATGGGCATCCTGCATTTGCTGGGCGCCATTCTGCTCTATATGGCCACGCAGGTCAGCGGCAATACCGCATTTTACTGGATCATTCTTTTTTATTCGTTATTGTATATGCCTACTATTGCTTTATCCAATAGCATTGCTTTTGGCCAGATGAACGATCCCGGCAAACAGTTTCCCTGGATCAGGGTGTTTGGCACAATAGGCTGGATTGTCGCCGGGTTGCTGATCGGCTACCTGTCTATTGAAAAAACCTCTTCCACCTTTATGATGGCAGCGGCGGTTTCAGCTATACTGGGCCTGTTGAGTTTTGCTCTTCCCGATACGCCTCCGAAAGACAAAGGATCAAAGACTTCCCTATCAAAAGCGCTGGGAACAGAAGCGATGATACTGTTTAAGAACAGATCCTACCTGGTGTTTTTTATCGCCGCTGTACTGGTTTGTATTCCCCTGGCATTTTATTATGGATTTGCAAACGTATTCCTGATAGAGAAAGGGATGGAAAATGCCGCCGGTAAAATGATCATGGGACAGATGTCCGAAGCGATCTTTATATTGGCGATCCCCTTCCTGTTTAACCGTATCGGCGTTAAGAATATGTTGATCATTGGCATGATCGCCTGGATACTCCGCTATGTTTCTTTTGGATATGGCGATACCGGCGCCTATTTATGGATGCTGTATGCCGGTATTATCCTGCATGGCGTATGTTATGATTTCTTTTTTGTCACAGGGTATATGTATACGGAAAAGATTGCCGGGGAGAAGGTCAAAAATGCCGCGCAGGGGCTATTTACCTTCGCCACTTACGGGTTGGGTATGATGATCGGCTCCTGGTTCTCCGGGTTTGTCGTGGATAATTTTAAAACCGGGGAAACGCACGACTGGCTTAAGGTATGGCTTACGCCCGCCGCTATTGCCCTGGTTGCGCTTCTTTATTTTATCATATTTTTCCGGGAGAAAAAAGACGTTGCTGCAGTCAAAAGATAGACAAATGTTTCCGGGGTCGGCGTTGCCTGTTCCCTTACCGTCAATTGTTAACTATTTTATAACTTACCCAAAAAAAGATCATGCAAAAAATAGCAATGCTTGGCTCGGGGTTTATCGGAAGATTTTATGCCGATTCCCTGATAGGCCAGAGAAGCAAGGATAAGATTGTAAGCATTTATTCTCGCAGGGAGGAAAGCGCAAGAAAGTTTGCCGAAGATTACCATGTCGGCCACCTGACAACGAAAATGGAAGAAGCTATTGCTCATCCTGAAGTAAATATGGTATGCATCTCGCTTCCCAATCATCTTCATGAAGAAGCGGTATTGCTGTGTTGTAAGCATAAAAAGGCGGTGATCACTACCAAGCCGCTGGGGCGCAATGCCGAGGAAGCTTTGCGTATGTTGAAAGCGGTGGAGGAAGCGGGTATTTTTAACGGTTATCTCGAAGACCTTGTCTATACCCCAAAGTTTATCAAATCGCTGGAAAGCGTTAAGAATGGGGCTATCGGAAGGGTATTGTGGTCTAAGTCAAGAGAAGCGCATCCCGGTCCGCATAGCGATTGGTTCTGGGATATAGAAAAAGCCGGAGGCGGATGTATCCTGGACCTGGGATGCCATTGCGTAGAGATATCCCGGAATTTTATTGGCAAGGACATCAGGCCGGTAGAAGTAATGTGCTGGGCGGATACGCAGGTGAAGCCTATTGAAGCCGAAGATCATGCGATCGGACTGGTGAAATATGAAAATGGCGCTATCGGCCAGTTTGAGGTCAGCTGGACTTTTCGCGGGGGACTGGACCTCCGGGATGAGGTCATGGGTTCGGAAGGAACGATATGGATGAATAATTTTCTCAGAACAGGCCTTGAAATGTTTACTACCGGAAAAGGCGCCGACTATGTGGCGGAAAAGGCCGAAAGCAATACCGGATGGCTGTTTCCCGTGGGCGACGAATTGAACGATCTGGGCTATAACCATATGTTTGCCGATATGTTTGGAGCCGTAGAGGAAGGCCGCGAGCCGCGTGAAACCTTTTACGACGGTTATATTGTGAATGCGATCCTGGACGCCGCCTACCTTTCAGCGAAAACCAAGCAATGGGAACCTGTTAAGCTGTCGGTCTGGAGAGGCCGGGAAGGCGTTGGAAAGGACAGCCATCTTGTAGCATATGACGAGGAGCATTACCTGGTGAAAGATGAAGTCACCCATTACGGAGCGCGTAAAGTGATCCTCAAGCACAAGACAACAGGCAAGATCAGCGAAAGAGTCCTGGAGCAAAAATAAAGGGGGCGATCTCTCTACTTAAGTAAGCAGCCCTTCCTTATGGAAGGGCTGCACTTCATTATTGCCCGGTTAGCGTCTGCCAGCTCATTGCTAAATACCGGTCATATCAGGTTGCAATTGATTGCCCGATCAGCATCAGTCGCCTGGAATGTTCAGGGCGTACATTATTTAATTCAGCTTCATGTCTTTGATGATGCCGGCTATCCTGTCGTCGAGCAGTTTGTTTACCTGCTCATAATCTTCCGCTTTTTCCAGCGGGCTGTTCACGCTGAAATAAAACTTGATCTTCGGCTCGGTACCGGAGGGGCGGGCGGATATTTTTGAGCCGTCGGCCAGTATGAATTGTAAAACATTGGATTTGGGAAGCGCGATATTCCACTCCTCTCCTGTTTGCGGGTTCCTACCCTTGCGTTTTTCATAATCCAGCAACTGTGTCACCGCCGAGCCGTTGATGCTGACGGGCGGCGCGGAGCGGTAATGTTCCATCATTTGCTCGATCTCTTTCTGTCCGTTCATTCCCTTTTTGGTAAGGGAGATCAGATGCTCTTTATAAAAACCGTATTTAACGTACAGGTCGATCAGCTTCTCATACAATAACTTTCCCTGTTCTTTTTCATAGGCCGTCATTTCGCTAAGAATAGCCACTGCGGCCACCGCGTCCTTGTCTCTCAACTTTGAGCCTATCATCAGCCCATAACTTTCTTCTCCCCCGATAACAAAATTTTCGCTGGCTTCCTTTTCCCTGATCAATTCCGCGATCCACTTAAAGCCTGTAAGCACATTGTAACATTTTATGCCGTATGCCGCCGCGATCTTATCGATCATATCGGTGGTTACGATCGTCTTTACCGTCATATCGTTCGACTTGGCAATGCCCTTTCTCTTTCTTGATTCGATCATATAATTAAACGCCAGCGCAGCCGTCTGGTTCCCGTTGAGCAATACCCATTCTCCGGCGGCATTTTTAACGGCGATGCCTACGCGATCTGCATCGGGGTCGGTGCCCAGCAAAATATCGGCGTCGAGCGCCTTGGCTTTTTTGAGGCCGATGCTCATGGCTTCGCTTTCTTCGGGATTGGGGTAGGCTACAGTGGGAAAGTTGCCGTCAGGAACCGCCTGCTCTTCCACAATGGCAACATTGGTAAACCCATACCGGGCAAGAACGGCAGGAACAAGCGTTATGCCGCTTCCATGAATAGGCGTATAAACGATCTTAAGATCATGGCGCTTAGCGATCACTTCGGGGTAAACGGACAGGCTTTTGACCATCCGGATATATTCCTCGTCAACGGCTTTGCCGATAGCAATAATATTTTGTTCGTTGCCGCTCCATTTCACGTCATTAATAGAAGCGATCTTATCTACTTCCCTGATCACATTTTTATCGTGAGGCGGAACCAACTGCCCGCCGTCATTCCAATACGCTTTGTATCCGTTATATTCCTTGGGATTATGAGAAGCGGTAACCACTACCCCGCCCTGGCATCCCAGGTGACGGATGGTAAAAGACAGTTCAGGCGTTGGGCGCAGGTCTTCAAAAAGATAAGCTTTGATACCGTTTGCGGCCATTATGCCGGCCACTATTTCAGCAAATGAGCGGCTGTTGTTGCGGCAGTCGTGCGCAATGGCTACCCTTACCACTCCGCCGGGATAGGTTTGTTTCAAGTAATTGGCGTATCCCTGGGTAGCCATTCCTACGGTATATTTATTCATCCTGTTGTCGCCAACGCCCATGATACCCCGTAATCCCCCTGTTCCGAATTCCAGGTTACGGTAAAAAGCGTCTGCCAGCTCGGCGGGGTTCTCCTTTTGAAGCCTCTTTATCTCTGCTTTTGTTTGTTCGTCATACTGACCAGTAAGCCATGCATTTACTCTTTCAACGATTACTTCATCCATAGGTTGACAATTAAAGTCGTCTAAATTCGGCAAGATTAAGAATATTAGCAAATATAACATACCCGCAGGGCTTTCATAATGCTTAATAAACTTATACCTTTATTTATTTGTAAATCAACCATTCCTGTTTGAAGCCATTGAAAAGATTGTCAAGCGTATTTTTTGCAGGGCTCCTTTTTTTTCGGACGGCGATGCCTGCGGCTGCTCAAACCCTGATAGCCGGTAGGGCTGCGGATATATATTCTTTTTCTTCCGGGCAGCGCTATTCGAATCTTCAGGCAGAATGGCGGCCGGATACCAGGGAAGCCGCCGTCCCGGTCTCTCCCTTGCTTTTAAAGGATTTAACGGCAAGCCGTTTTCCCGGAAGGCCTGCGCTCTTCCGCTGGCCGGATACGGATTATTCTCCTAAAAACCCCACGCGCCTACTCAATGATAGACAGAAATACTTTTCCGGAGCAGCAATGCTTTTTGCGGAGCGAGAGACAGGCTATTTTCCTGAAAACCCCATATACCTGCAACAACGCCCGGAAGGGAAATATACCATCAGGAAGCCGATACTCCTCCAGGATTCAACGACAAACTCCCGTCATAAAAACCGTATATGGACGGTAGCCGGCGCGCATATCGCGTTGTGGACAGGTTCTTATATTGCGCTCAACCGGGCCTGGTATGCCGGTTACCCGCGCTCCTCATTCCATTTTTTTGATGATCTTCCCGAATGGAACCAAATGGATAAGGCGGGACATGTATGGACGACTTACCAGGTGAGCCGAGCATCGGCGGAAGCCTGGAAATGGGCAGGGTTAAACCATAATCAGGCGGCCATCTGGGGCGGCGTCAGCGGTATTGCCTACCAGACCATTATCGAGATCCATGATGGATTCTCGGAAGAATGGGGCTTTAGCTGGAGCGATCTTGCCGCTAATCTTGCGGGCGCAGGCGCCTATGTATTCCAGGAACGGGGATGGGGGGAACAACGAATACAGGTAAAGCTAAGCTATTGGCCTTACCGGTATGCAGATGAACTGGCCGGCCGCAGGGACAAGCTTTTCGGGAGATCGGCAATGGAACGCATCCTGAAAGACTATAATTCCCAGACTTACTGGATAAGCGCCAATATGGCTTCTTTTTTCCCGAAGCGCAATATTCCCTCCTGGTTGAATATTGCTTTGGGATATGGCGCAGGGGGAATGCTGGGCGGCCGCTCCAATATATGGACAAACGAGCAGGGAGAGGTTTTTGATTACTCCTCTATTCGCAGGGAGAGATTTTTTTATTTATCGCCCGATATTGACTTTACCCGTATACCATCTAAAAGCAAACTGATGCGCGCCCTGTTTTTTACCCTGAACTCCATTAAGATGCCCGCGCCTGCCCTGGTATTGAATAGCAGCGGAAGATGGAAGTTCCGGGCAATCCATTTTTAAGGATATGGAGCTAATGTTGGCTGGCAGACTTCGTGTTCCGATCTGCGCGCCTGATGGCTTTATCATCTGCATAACAAAACTTACGTCATATAAGCGCCGGTAACTTCTTCTCCGGATACTTCTACGAAAATATGCTCCTGTAAGGTGGTGGCTACAGATAATCCCACATAGTCCAGGTGCACGGGAAACGCCTTATGGGTTCTTTCTACCAGGGCCAGCGTTTGAATTTTTTTGGGATGAAAGGCCAGGAAGGGTTTTAAGGAATATAACATTGTCTTGCCGCTATTGGCTACATCGTCGACGATCAACACGGTCTTGCCGTCGAGATCGGGCTGGCGGCTAAGCGTTATTTCGCCGGGATTTTTTTTATCAAGCGAAATGCTAATGAGCTGAACGGATATTTGTCCGGCTTCCTTAAGTATCTGCGCTATGTTGCGGGCAATGATGCTGCCATGCTCTTCTATGCCTGCCAATATGATGTTTTTTTCTTCCAGGTTATTCTCTATTACCTCAAAAGCCATTCTTTGCAGCTTCATATTTACGGTTTCTTTATCGAGGATATATTTCTTTGCCATAGAGAAAATTTGATCAAAACTAATTGCTCTTGTGCAATAAACCAATTATGGGCAAACCCTATTATCGCTTATCTTAGCTTTGAGAAACTATCCTTATGGTCTACCTGCAACAGATATTCTTTATCATAGCCTTCCTCATGTGTATATGGCTGTTTGTGCGGAAAGCCGGCGATATCCGGAAAAATATTCTGCTCGGAAAGGACGAGCCTTATAATGATCGCGCGCCGGAAAGGTGGAAAAACTTGCTGTTACTGGCATTCGGGCAGAAAAAGATGTTCCGCAATCCCCTGGTAGCCATTCTTCATTTTGCGGTCTATGCCGGTTTCCTAATCATCAACCTGGAAGTGCTGGAGATCATATTAGACGGCATCCTGGGCGCTCATCGCCTTTTTGCAGGAGTTTTGGGAGCCCTGTATCCTGTTCTTATCAATGCTTTTGAACTACTGGCGGCGGGAGTGATCATTGCCTGCGCCATCTTCCTGATCAGGAGAAATATACTAAAGCTAAAAAGGTTTATCAGCCGCGATTTAAACGGATGGCCAAGAAGCGACGCCAACTATATCCTGGTTACGGAGATCGTATTGATGAGTTGTTTACTTACCATGAATGCCGCTGATACCTTATTGCAGCAAAGAGGGTATCCCGGCTATTCCGATCATGCGACCGGCAATTTTATCGTGTCGCAGCTGTGGTTTCCCCTGCTTAACGGGTTTAGCGACGCCGCCCTGGCAAACCTGGAAAGAACCTGCTGGTGGCTGCATATCCTGGGGATATTTGCTTTTTTAAATTACCTGCCTTATTCAAAACACCTGCATATTATCCTGGCCTTCCCCAACGCTTATTTTACCCGCCTCGAACCCAAGGGACAGATGAAAAATATGCCCTCTGTGCAACGGGAGGTATTGTATGCAATGGAGCCGGAGAAAGCCCCACAGGACGCCGCCGTTCCGGAGAAATTTGGCGCCAGGGATATCTTTGATCTGAGCTGGCGGAACCTATTGGACGCTTATAGCTGTACGGAATGCGGGCGTTGCAGCGCAGCCTGCCCCGCAACGCAGACCGGGAAATTGCTGTCTCCCCGAAAGATCATGATGGCTACCCGTGACAGGATGCAGGATATCAGGAAAAACATCCATAAGAATGGATCGTTTAAAGACGATGGAAAAACCTTGCTTCATCAATACATCACTACGGAAGAATTGCGCGCCTGCACGACTTGTAACGCTTGCGTGGAAGAATGCCCTGTAAGCATCAATCCGCTTGAAATCATCCTGGAACTGCGCCGCTCCCTGGTTATGGAAGAGAGCAATGCTCCGCAGGAATGGAATGCTATGTTCGGCAATATTGAAAATAATTTTGCGCCCTGGAAATTTAACCCCGATGAAAGGGATAAATGGACGGAACATTTATAAGGTTGTTTTGCCTGCTCCAGGTTCCGTATCAAAAACCTGCCCGGCGATAACGTCAAGGTATTGCATTTTAGCCAGCTGCGGCCCGATAGTAATTAAGGTAATGCTGGTAGTTAAAAGACGTTCAGCAGCGCCGGCCTGCAGTTCTGTCGGTTCCTTATTATCCAGCGCCTGGTGAAGATCCAAAATGCTTTTTGAGCCGAATGTTTTTATTGTCGCGACCGATTCTTCAAATTGTGCTTTTCGCTTATCCGCAGCATCGTTAACGTACAAGGCAGACGACCAGATATGCGGCGTCTGGGCGTCCAGTTCGTTAAAAGACTTGCTTCTGCCATCCCAGGAGCATTCAAAAAGATGAAAGCTGTCGAGTATGACGGCGGTAAAAGGGGCTATCCTGTTCAGGTTTATGGCAAGAAAACAGTTAAAAGGAGTGGTATGATCCGCCAGGTCCAATAAAATAAGCCCCCGGCTTTTCCGGTAGGACGGCTCGGATGCATCGGCGGTTACTGTTTCATTTAAAAAAGCGACCGCATTCCCGTTTGCATGGCAAGCGATCCAACTGCCTCCTGTATCGATCTCTTTCGGAAAAATGATACTACCTGAAGAAAAAGAATATTGTTCAGGGGGCAAGGCGGCGGTATGAACGATTTTCTCCTTTCGTATAGAAGTGATGAAAATATCGTTTTTCGAAGGGATATAGGTTACTGTACGCATTGTTTCCAAAGCTTATGATCAACAAAGCTGCACGCCGCGCCGCTGATGTTGATCATACAATAATAATCTATTTTTAACTAAGGCGCTATCAAATCCTTTTAAAAGATAACCTCATCCTTGCAAAAAATGCGGCATAAAGCTTTATGCTTATTTTTATGGCCAATACTTATTAAATTACCGCTAAACAATGCCTATGCCTGTACCTGTAATGGCCGATATGATCGCAAAGGGCGAAACTCCCGAAATATTATTTTGGGTAGGTTGCGCGGGAAGTTATGACCAGCGCGCGCAAAAAATTACCAAAGCTTTTATTTCCATATTGGATAAGGTAGGCGTTTCCTACGCTATTCTGGGCAAGGAAGAAGCCTGCACCGGCGACCCGGCCAGGCGGGCGGGCAATGAATTTATCTTCCAGATGATGGCTTATCAGAATATTCAAACCCTGAATAATTATGCGATAAAAAAGATCGTTACCGCCTGCCCCCATTGTTTTAATATTCTCAAAAATGAATACCCGGTCCTGGGCGGAAAATATGAAGTGATCCACCACGCCGTTTTGTTACAACAACTGATAGACGAAGGAAAAATAAAGCTGAAAGGAGGCGGTTCCTTTAAGGGAAAGCGCATAACCTATCATGATAGTTGTTACCTGGGAAGGGCCAATAATATTTATGAAGCCCCCCGTAAAGCCCTCGAAGCATTAGACGCCGAGTTGGTGGAAATGAAGCGTTGCGGGAGCAAGGGGTTATGCTGCGGCGCCGGCGGCGCGCAGATGTTCAAGGAAGAAGAAAAAGGAACCGAAAGAATTAATACGGCGCGGGCGAAGGAAGCCGCTTCTACAGGAGCCGATATCATTGCGGCCGCCTGTCCTTTTTGTAATACCATGCTGAGCGACGGCGTGAAAACCATCGAAAAGGAAGAGGGTATTAAGGTGTTGGATATTGCAGAGTTGATCGCCCAATCTATGGAATGATACAGGCTGAGCTAAAGGCGCGAAAAAATAGGATAATACCCGGTCAGGCTAATATTTGGA
>JAEUVR010000145.1 GCA_016786785.1 Chitinophagaceae bacterium | reverse complement strand
TCTGCAGCTTGCAGCGCCCTGCCGCGCCGTATATTGAGCAGGCGGCGATAAAAATTAAACCAAACAACCGTAACCCTTAACTGAAACCTGCCCGGACAGGCGCTGGCAATCATGCCTGTCGCAACCATGAACTGTTAACAAGTCGTTATTAAAATGAATATACATCCATTCCCAACCTGCTGCCTGCCTCTGTTTAACCCTTCGTATCTTTATTGCACAGTTTTTGTACCCTTGCCAATAAAACCTAATATCAATTTTTTAACCGCATGACCAGACAGGCGCGCCAAATAGCTTTTGACTTTTTCCAGGGAGAGGAAACTGATCAGCCTGCTTCGGGTTCCCCGGATGCCGCCGAACATATAGAAAACCATCAGGAGCATCCCGAGGAGAAAGCAGCGCAACAGGAACCCAACCGCTCAAACAGCGGGCAAGAGGAAGAACAAGAAGAAAATGGAATTGAACCGTCCCTTGCGCCATTCCCGGAATTTCACGGGAAAGCAGAAAGAGAAGAAGACCCTGACTTGTCTGGGCCGCTACCCTCGCCCATCGGATTCCAGGGAGAGAAACAAAGAAATGAAAGCCCGGACATGCCCAGCCCGCTTGCCTCGTCCCTTATCCACCAAGAAGAAGAACAAAAAGAAAGCAGCATAGACCCATTCGATACGCAACCCTCATCCCCCAATCCCCCTGAACACGAACAAAAAGAAAACGGCTCCGCCACGGAAATACGGCGGCAAAACGGCATAAAAGAAGAAGATGAAAGCCTGGAAATCCCGCCCACCGAACCGGCCGCCCTTTTAGGAGAAGACGAACAAAAAGAGCGCTTTGAAAAAACGACCATATCTTCTCCGGGCAGCGCGGCTCCCGTAAAATCAAAAAGAGGAAGAAAATCATTGAAAACCCTTAGCGGGGAAGCCGGACTGTCCAATATTCCGGACGACGAACAACTGTTTCAGCGGCAATATTATTCCATTGGAGAAGTAGCGACCATGTTTGGCGTCAACGCCTCTCTCCTGCGTTTCTGGGAATCCGAGTTTTCCATCATTCAACCCATGAAGAACCGGAAAGGGGACCGGCATTTCCGACCGGTAGACATCAAGAACCTCCAGCTTATTCACGACCTGCTGCGCCGGCGTAAACTGACCATCGAAGGCGCTAAAACATTTCTCAAAAACAACAAAAGATCGCAGGAAAGATTTGAGATGATACGATCGCTGCAACAGATCAGATCCTTTCTCCTCGAGATCAAGGCTTCTCTTTAACAAGAGAGATCCTCCAAAAGCTGTTAACCCTGACTCCGTTCCCTTCGAGCTTCCCCAAAACTATTGACTGAACGCCGGTTTCCTTATTTTGAGAAGTTCTTTCGGACCTACCCGAAAATTGCCAGTCAGGCGCGCCGTTTTATCCTTAGAAGCGTTTTTTCGAAGCGCGTAAGGCCCTGAGGAGAAGATACCAGCGATACCTGCGCTTTCAGGCAATAGATCCGGGCTATTGCGCAGCAGCCGCGGGCTCGGGATCTTTGACGGCAAGCTTTACGCCCAGCTCTTCCATTGCCCGGATAATGGAAAGATTGACTTCCTGCCGCACGGCATTAAAATCGGCCGCAGGGATAGTAGCGGTGAAAAACTCAATAAATACCACATAGGCGTTCTTCGTGATATCGGAGAGAAAAACAGTATAGTTTTCTATCTTATCCTTTCTCGACTGCATAATATGCTCAATACCCGATACCAGGCGGTCCACGGTTTCATGCGGGGTGGACGACTGTATCTCCAATTGCACAAAAGCCCTTCGCTGCGTACGCAACGACAGGTTATCCATAATGCTGTCTACCATCTGTTTATTCGGCACCGTCACATAGGTCTTCTGATCAGTCCTTAACCGGGTGCTTCTTAAACCGATCTTTTCCACAGTTCCCGTTATGCCATGCACCTTGATCAGATCGCCCTTGGAAAAAGGTTTGTCAAAGAAAATAATAAAGGAAGCGATCAGGTTTTCTATGCTTTCCCGCGTGGCCAGGGCAATGGCGGCGCCCGCGAGGCTTAATCCCGTAATAAGACTGGAGATCTTAAAACTAAATCCGAATTTAAGGATCAGCAAAACCCCGTTGATGATCACCAGTACTTTGAAAAAATCTTTAAAGAACAAGACCAACTGGTTATCGCTGGCGTCTTCCTTATTCCCTCTCTGCTCCAGGATGATCGCGATAAAATCTATTACGCGCAGGATAAGCCATACCAATGAAACGATCAACGTAATAATGGAAACCGTTTCAAATAATTTTTTCAGGCTAACCCGGTAAATCGTAACATTTATTACTTCGGGAAAATGCAGCTTCTCAAGAGAAATAAGCGCCACCAGCACCACCAGCGTTGTCTTGAGCGGCGAGACCATCAGGCGCACAAAACTTTTTTTATCTATTCCCCTGGCCAGTTTGTTGACAATGCCGAACAACAATCCGGCAATATATTTTGACAAAGGTTTATTAAAAGCCAATACGGCCAGGATCGCCGCCGTCACGCCGAGGTAACTGCCTATCGAATTATCCAATATGGTCCATTCTAAAAATCTGAACATTCCGATTAACTTAACGCTTAAAATAAAATTAACCAATCATTATTTACCGGTAAGCATACGTCTTTATTAAACCATCCTGTAACAAATAGACAAAACCGGGCGCTATCACTATCTTCTGCGCCTGTTTCATAAATCCGGGGATGGCATAATGCTGCAGCCGTAAACTTGACGGTTCATAGCGGTACAGGTATTGATCGTCCCTGCCAAACAGGGTCTTATCTATAACATTAAAATCGGTCCAGCCGACAAAGGGTATACGGCTTTGAAAGCCTCCGAAATAATCAAATATATACACTCCCCTGGCCGGATCATAAAGATATACGCGCTTGTCCTGGTCTATGATATGCGAAGGCGATGGCATGGTATCAAAAAGCATGCGAAAATCGGCCGACTGATCAATGACCCTGCCCTCGTCGCTGATCTTCTTCAGTTTACCCTCCAGGTCGTCAAATATCCAGATATTATTATCATATGCGCGGCCTACCGCTTTCACCTGTAAAAGGTTGTGCATTCTCAGGTCGAGGATAGCCCGGCTGTTCAGCAACCGGTCTAACACTACAATGGTTCCGAAATTTTTATAATACAGGATGATCTTCTGAGGATTGCTGACATCCAAAGAAAACACCTTGCCGAATTTCCTCACATTGTTGAATATGGCCGCCGAGTCGCCATTGGGAAGTAATTTTTTTAACTGGCCGCCGGGGGAGAGAATATAAATATTTCCCAGATTGTCTATGGAAAAATCAGCGGCAGGATCGGGAAAACTGCGCATATAATGGAAAGAAACCTCCTCATTTGTTTGGTCGCCCGCAGGCATATTGCCCGGAGCCGGGGACTGGGCAAGCGCAAGCCCCTGCAAAAAAAGCAAGGCGTAAAAAAACAATATGAAAACTCGGATGATCATTATGGATACTGTCTTACCCGTTATGGCGGACAATTTTTTTGTCCAGCTCAGGATAACGCGATTGCAATATAAGTTGTTGTCCATCAAAGACAGCATACGTAAAATATTGTATCCAATCGCCCAGGTTGATGTAGCGGCTATCGCCGATGGAAAAATCGATGGGCAGGTGCCGGTGGCCGAATACCAGGAAATCATAGCGCTGCCGCAGGAGCGTCTCTTTACAATAAATGATCAGCCATTCTTTGTCTTCTCCATGAAAATGCTCCTCCTGGCTGCCGGTAGCCTTACGGCTTTTCCGGCTCAGGTAGTTGGCCAGTCCCACCCCGATATAAGGCGGCAATATGCCGAACAACCATTGACAGACAGGATTCCTGAATACTTTCTTAAGCATTTTGTATCCGTGGTCGCCCGGCCCCAGTCCGTCGCCATGACCGATAAGAAATTGTTTACCGCCGAAAGAAAACGCCCTGGGCTCAAAATACACGGGGATATTTAATTCGGTCTGCAGGTAATCCTTCATCCACATATCATGGTTCCCCACGAAAAAATGCACCCGGATACCGGCGTCGGTAAGCTCAGCCAGCTTTCCCAGCAATCGTACATATCCCTTAGGGACTACCGTATGGTATTCATACCAGAAATCGAACATGTCTCCCACGATAAAAATATCGGAGGCTTCATTCCGGATCTCCTGCAGAAAGTCGACGATCAGTTTCTCCCTCTTCCGGCTGGAAGCGGCGTCCGGCGCGCCCAGGTGAAAATCGGAAAGAAAATAAACTTTTTTGGCTTGTTCGGTATTCATCGCAGGAAGCTATGCTCAAAGCTACAATTAAATGATCAGGAAGCAGCGGCGTTCCGCTCTACGAGGAACAGGTACACTTCTCGCGGCCCATGGACGCCGACAACCAGCGTCTTTTCAATATCGGCGGTGCGGCTGGGGCCGGTAGCGAAGCTGATGAGCGAGGGAATATTAGCGCCATATTTTTCTTTAAGCCCCTGCAGGGCTTCGCGGATATCATAAACCAGCTGATCCGTAAACGCTATACAGATATGAATGGGCGCATATACGCTGGTCGTGCGGCCGCTTGCCTGGGCCGAGCTCAGCACGATGGATCCGGTTCGGGCTACCAGCGCTTCGCAACCGGTAATGGCCGCATCGCAGCCGGCCAGATCCGTGAACGGCGGGCGTTGAAGGAACGATTCCGGCAGCGAGGATTCCATCTCGTCGCGAACAAAATAGATCTTTTCCCATTTGTTATGCGCAATAAGCGACCGTAATCCCGATTCCAGTTCCTGGCGGTCGGAGCAATAGATAAATTTGCCCTGTAATTTTGAGAACTGCTCGCCGAACTCTATTTCGAGCTCCTGCCTCGAAGGCTGGAAAACAGAGGAACTGCCTTCGCTGCCAGGAAAAGGAAGAGGCGTTGACTGAGTCAACGCCTTCCGTATTTTTTTTAAAATATTTTCTTTTGAAGCGGAAACATTCATACCTGTTATGTTGCGGGATGATTGGTAACATTGCTGTCATAAGGAGGAACGCCCTCGCTGATGGTTCCGTTTTCGGCATGATGATCGGGATGCTCATCATCTACCTCAATGGCTTTGGCCTCCTTGAAAGGACGTTTGCCGATCAGCTTTTCCACATCGCTCTGGAACAATACTTCTTTTGTCAGCAAAGCCTCTGCCAACGCTTCCACCTGCTCTTTTTTCTCTACCAGCAATGCCTTTGTTTTACTATATGCCTGCTCGATCAGCTGTCTTACCTCCGTGTCTATCAGCTTTGAAGTTTCTTCTGAATAGGGCTTGGTAAAACTGTTCTCAGCGGCAGGATCGTAAAAGCTGACATTCCCTACTTTTTCATTCATGCCATATACGGTAACCATCGAATAAGCTATCCGGGTGACCTGCTGCAGGTCGTTTTGGGCGCCGGTAGATATTTTTCCAAAGAATATCTCCTCGCTGGCCCTTCCGCCAAGCGTCATACAGATCTGGTCCATCAACTGATCGGTATCATAAAGATATTGCTCGCGGGGCGTGTACTGGGCGTATCCTAATGCCGCCACTCCCCTGGGAACGATCGTTACCTTTAATAACGGGTAAGCATGTTCGAGGAACCATCCGCAGATCGCATGGCCGGCCTCGTGATAGGCGATGATCTTTTTTTCTTCGGGAGAGATGATCTTATTCTTCTTCTCCAACCCGCCGATCACCCTGTCCACCGCATCCTGGAAATCTTCCATTTCCACATGCGCCTTTCCTTTCCTGGCTGCGATCAATGCGGCTTCATTACACACGTTGGCAATATCGGCGCCCGCAAAGCCCGGCGTTTGTTCGGCCAGCTTGCGGATATCCACCTTGGTAGATATTTTGATGGGCTTTAAATGCACTTTAAAAATATGTTCTCTTCCTTTCAGGTCGGGTTTGTCGATAGAGATCTGGCGATCGAAACGACCGGGCCTCAGGAGCGCCGAGTCGAGCACGTCGGGCCTGTTGGTAGCCGCCAGCACGATGATGCCGGTCTCTCCGCTGAAGCCGTCCATTTCTACAAGTAATTGGTTGAGGGTGCTTTCTCTTTCGTCGTTGCTCATTACGGCATTTTTGCCGCGGGCGCGTCCGATAGCGTCTATCTCGTCGATGAAGATGATACAGGGGGCTTTCTCCCTTGCCTGTTTAAAAAGGTCGCGCACACGGCTGGCGCCAACGCCCACAAACAATTCTACGAAATCGGAGCCCGACATCGAGAAGAAAGGCACCTGGGCCTCTCCCGCCATCGCCTTGGCCAGCAAGGTCTTTCCTGTGCCCGGAGGCCCTACCAGCAGTGCGCCCTTGGGGATCTTTCCGCCCAAAGCGGTATATTTTTTAGGGTTTTTCAGGAAATCCACAATCTCCATCACTTCCACCTTGGCTTCATCAAGACCGGCCACATCCGAAAAAGTGATGTTCACCCTGGTGCCCTTATCAAACAGCGTAGCTTTTGATTTGCCAATATTAAAAATGCCTCCGGGACCTGCGCCGCCTCCGGCGCCCCCTCCCATCTTACGCATCAGCATCACCCATATCAGGATGATGACCAGGAGCGGAAGCAGGAAGTTCAGGATCGCGCCGAAATATTCTCCTTCGGAGATGGGCGTATAAGGAACTTCCAGGTAAGGATTTTTCTCAAAGATCTGGTTGAGCCTTTTTTCAAATTCATCGGCCTTGGTGACCTTGAATTCGAAGTGGGGGCCTTCGGGCTTAACCGCGGGCCAACCCTTGCTTAATTTATCTTTATAATAAGCTTTCTGGAGACTGTCCTTTTTAATATAGACCCTTACCAGGTTTTTATTGGTAACGATCACCAACTTGGCCACATCGCCGGTCTCCAGCATTTTTGTCCGGAACTCCTGCTCTGACTCAAGCGGTTTTGCATCAGGACTGAAGGACCCAAAGAACTGGAAACCTACTAAAATGGCAAATATGACTGCCCATACCCAATAAATACTAAAACGGGGGCCTTTGCCCGGAGGTTTTCCGTCATCTTTTGGACGGAGCCTGGGAAAGTTCCGGTCATTCTGCCTTGAATCGTCTTGTGCCATATATTTTATTAACTTCTGCTGTCTGAATAATGATTATGTTGCGTATTTGTTCAAAAAAAGGTAAGAAAATTGATACTTTGAGGTTGTTATTGCCGCTTTAACAGAGCTTTTTGATTCTGCTACTGAAAACTCAATATCAGAAAGGAATTAATGGTGTTCTTCACTCGGCGCGTCGCTCCACATTTCTTCCAGCTTATAAAAACTTCTTGCCTCGGGCTGCATCACATGAACGACCACTGTAACGTAGTCGATCAGCGCCCAGCGCCCAACCTGCTGACCTTCTGACTTATAGGGTATTTCATCGATAACTTTTTTGACCTGGTATTCCATGTGATCCGCGATTGCCTTGACCTGAACACTGCTTCCTGCCTCGCATATTATGAAAAAGTCGGCTACTGCTTCAGGTATTTTACGGAGATCAAGAGAGACGATCTTTTCGCCTTTTTTTTCCTGGATAGCGTTGATGATGGTTTTAAATAGTTTTGAATTTCTGGTTAACCTGGCAGCCCCTGTTCTTTTACGACGGGTAGTTAAGATTGACAATTGTTCCAATAATCACATCATTTTTAGTGAATAAATCTATTTGCAGGGATTTAACAATAACCCTCTTATTTTCGTAATGATCAAAAATAGTAATTTGTTCTCACATACCTCCTTCAATCGTGTTGTCGGAAGACCATTTATTATTCTTTCCCGGGTAGAAAGTACCAACAACTATGCCATGGCAAAACTGCATGCCGGAGTGGTAGACTCCGGAACCTGTTTCCTGGCCATTCATCAAACGGCCGGCAAGGGGCAAAGAGGCAAATCCTGGCAGGCGAGGTCGGGCGAAAACATTACGCTAAGCATAGCGCTAAAGCTCCGAAACCCGCAACTACGGCCCTTCTTACTATCCGCCGCTACCGCGTTGGCCTGCTATGATCTTTTTAATCATTACGCGCGTGGTCATGTAAAAATCAAATGGCCGAATGATATTTACTGGAATGACAGAAAGGCAGGAGGAATACTGATAGAAAGCATCTATTCCGGTCATACCTGGTTATATGCCGTGATCGGGATAGGCATTAACGTCAACCAAACCCTGTTTTCTCCGAACGCCCCCAACGCCGTATCGCTGAAACAGATCACCGGCAATACATTCGATATTGTAACCCTTGCCCGGGAGCTGGCAGAACGACTCGATTCCCGTATACAATGGATGTATGATACGGACCCTGAAAAGATCATGGAGGCTTACATCGACTGCCTGTATAAAAAAGGCGAGACGGTCAGGCTAAAGCAGGGCAATATTATTTTTGAAACTGTTATTCAACGCGTAGACGTCTCCGGAGAACTGATCAGCCGCGACGCCATGGAAAGGCGTTTTTCATTTGGAGAGATAGAATGGATATAACCCTATCACGCAAGGATCTCCTCTGCGTGCATCTTGCTTTTAGGGCGCAGGAAAATTTTAGCGATGACGCCTTTTTCATCAATCACAAAACTGGTTCGGAGCAATCCCATATACCTGCGACCGTACAATTGCTTCTCGCCCCATACGCCGTAACGCCGGATAATTTCATGGGAGGTATCCGCAATAAGCGTAAAGGGAAGATCGAATTTCGATTCAAACTTTTTATGTTTGGCCGCATCGTCGGGACTTACGCCCACAACGGCATAACCCTGCTGTTGCAGTAAAGCGTAATTGTCGCGAAGATTACAGGCCTGCGTCGTGCAGGTAGGCGTATTATCCTGGGGATAAAAATACAATACCAGCTTCCTGCCCTTAAACTGCGATAAAGAAACGCTGTCTCCGTTCTGGTCTGTTCCTGTAAACCCTGGCGCTTTATCGCCTACTTTTAAATGCGTCATAAAATTCCTATCGGTTAAAAGTTATGCTTTTCACGGCGCTATTGCCGGCCTCGTCCTCTGCATAGATCCTCAGCTCATGTTTACCCGGAGGACATTTCTCATCAAAATGATATAAGAATGTTTTGTATTTATCATTGGTAAACCGAAGCCAGCGGCCGTCTAATTCAGCCCTTACCTTCTTAACCTCGTTCAGGTTGTCTTTCACGGTAAAAGCGATATGAGAGGCTTTTTGCAGGTTGGCTCCATTGGCAAACCCGGCAACGATCTCCGGAGGCTCGGAATCGACAACCAGCTTGAACGTTCCGAACCCGCGGAACCGGGCATAAGCCCATTCATGCTGCCATTGAACTTTCTGCGCGTAGGTCTTGCCGCCCGATTGCAACTGCATGACCGTGCGCTGCTTTGCCGCGTCGGAGAATACCGTCTGCGGGCGGATCATGACCAGCATGGAATCATGCAGGGGAATATAGCTCGCGCCGATAGTATATGCGTCGGAGATAGCGGCAGGGTCGCCGGAAACGGCGCTGCTATAAGCGATATGAACCGAGTCGTATAAACATTTTTCGCCAATATAAAATTCGCAGTTCTCCGCTTCAAACCCATCCAGCATCAACGGGTAAAATGTTTTTCCTTTCGGGAGGGCGGGGGGAGCCTGGTATTCGTATTGCACCTGCGTGTTCAGGGTCATGGCATTGCCGTTGACATCGCGGACAACGATCGCAATATCGTGTACGCCGCCGTCGCTGATATCGATCACGCCGCTGCCGTTTCCTTTGGAATAAATGGAATTAAGATATCCCGGCAACTCTGAAAGATGTTGCAGGTAAGGCCCTCCTCCCGATTTATACCGGTAATCAATATGCGCATTAAGATAGCGGGTATCGTTATAGCTGATAGCTTCCATTTTAAACGATTCTTCCTCTTTCCCGTTAACTTTCAGGAGGCCTTCATAGATCCCGTTCAGGTTGGTCGACCCGGAATGGGTATCGTAAGCGGTAACGGCAAAGCTGACCATCGGGGAGCCTGATTTAATGATGCGCGGATTGGTGATCAGGGCGGAAGCGGAAGCCGCGCGAACGGGAAATATCCTGGGCGACTGCTCATAGACGCTCCTGGTACGGTCGTACATGGCCAGCCGGAGTATCCTGGGCCTTGTATCGTCTTTCAATGGAAGGCCAAACAACAAAGGATTGACATTCACATCGTCCTCTGTCCGCCTGGTTTCAAAATGCAAATGCGGCCCCCCGGAACCGCCCGTGTTGCCGCTATAAGCGATAAAATCGCCTTTTTTCACGTTGAACAAACCGGGAGGCAGTTCCAGGTATACCTGCCAGGATTCCAGCTCGTATTGTTTTCCTTTCACGTATGCTTCCAGCGCGGGATAAAAATCATTCAGGTGAGCGTAAACCGTAGTAAACCCATTGGGATGATTGATATAGATCGCCCGGCCAAACCCGCCCGGCTCTATCTTTATCCTGGCGATATACCCTCCGGCTGCGGCATAGACCCTGAGATTCTGACGTTGATTTGTCTTAAAATCAAGTCCCATATGGAAATGACCCGCGCGCAACTCCCCGAAATTGCCGCTGAGGCTGATAGGGATATCAAGAGGGTTCCGGAAATAACCTTTGGGATAATCCCGCTGGCCCCGACCTTCCAAAACAGTCAAAACCAGCAGGCTAAACAAAATACATCTCATCCGATCAACTTTTGTTGCGGCAAAATTAAACTAATAACCTCATCAGAAGACCCCGCCCCTTCTTTTGTGAAGCCTTTAAGAACAGCATGGCGCGCATACAATGAGAAGGAACGAAATTGATAGATCCCCACACCGCCTTTAAAGACAGTACAACGCGCATAAAATATATCATAATATGATAAAACTGTTAAATGGTATGATTTTTTCTAAGGCTATACAGCGTTTTTTAATGAATTCCTGTCTATATACCAACTGCGGTAGCGACTCGCTCAGCGTATATGCGGCAGCGCCTTAACAATATAGCGGGTCAATGCCTTATCTGCTGACATTAAGCGAAGAATATGAAACAGATCAACAGCAAATGGATATTATTACTAATACTGATCGCAGGTCCCCTGATCGGATTTATTAAAGGCAGCGAAGCCAGGCAGAAATGGGTTTTTAAATTCAAGAACCGTTATGAAGAAAAGCGTTCCATAGAAGAGCAGAAAAAATGGGCGCGCGAAGGGCGCGTTGCGCTGGATGATATAGAGATGGCCTCCTTTCATAGCAGTTGAAAAATTTTATGAGAACAGGTCTCC
>JAEUVR010000058.1 GCA_016786785.1 Chitinophagaceae bacterium | reverse complement strand
CAGGCTTGCCCGCATTATGGAACCGGGCTCATTCAATATCCGCCGACTATTTTGTGCTAAATGAATAACAAAACGCGTTTACGATATTACCTGCTGATCTTATGTTTTCCCCTGTTTATCGTACTGCACGGATTAAATGAGCTTCCCGGCCTGATAGCTATTCCTTCCGCCGGCGTTCTGGCCGTTCGTTATGCGTTGATCGCCTTGGCGATCGGCATCTTTTCAGCGTTGATCCTGCGCGACTTCCCCAGGTCGCTTACCTATGCCTGTTTCCTGCTGACCGGCTTCTTTTTTTTCGGCGTTATAAAGGATTTTACCAGACGATACGACTGGCTTGATGCGCTTACTCCATACCGGTTCATGCTTCCGGGGATATTAGCGTTGTCGGTCCTCGTCGCATTTTTTTTGAAAAAACTCTCCCGGCCTCCGGCCAGGTTTGCTCGTTTGTTGTCTGCCCTGCTCGTTGTCTTTATTGTATTGGAGTCGGTTGCTTTTGTCTATCGTTATCTTATCGTAGGCGCACCCGATCACCAGCTGGCGGCGCGCGATAAGGAAACAATTAAAAATATCCATATTCCATCGGGATCGGAAAAGCCATTCGTTTTCTGGATCATCTCGGATGAATATTCTGCCAGTAGCGTGATGAAGGAGCGATGGGGATATGATAACCCGCTCGACTCGCAGCTTCGCAGCAAGGGTTTTTTTGTAGCGGATTCGGCGATGAGCGCGTACAACAATACGTTGTATTCCGTGAGCTCGATACTTTATATGCGTTACCTGGATAGCATCCGTAATCATACGGTTGTAGATTATGCCGATGCCGTTCTCCGAAGGCGGCAGTTAAAAGATAATCCCGTGGTGGAAGCTTTTAAAAGAAACGGATATGCTATTGAGAACCATGCGATCTACGATCTGAAAGACCATCCTACTGTCGCCGTTAAGGAATTTTACAGCGAGTCGACGCGCCTGATCAACGACCAGACCCTGTTTGAGCGAACCCGCAGGGATATCGGATGGGGCCTGAAGCATATTTTCTCGCGCAATAAAGCATATTATGATTCGGTGGATAATGCGCAGTCGTTGATAAAGCTTATCGATTCGAGAAATAGGATTTTACAGGAAAGCCTGTCGGCCGCGGAAAGACGCCGCAACGACGCTCAGCCCGCTTTTTTTATGTATCATCTTATGTACACTCATGCTCCCTTTTTGTTTAAAGCAGACGGTTCCTTCGATTTTTCAACCGATTGGGAGAACGGCGAAAGCAAATACATTCCCAATATCAACTATTCGAATCGTATCCTTAACAATTTGATCGACTCGATCATGCGCATGTATGAAGGCAGGAATTATGTGATCATTTTACAGGGCGATCACGGATTTAAGTTTAGTGAATCCGATCCTTTTTTTGAGCAGGCAAGCTGTAAAATACTTTACTCCGTGTATTGTTCCGATAAGGATTATGCGTTATGGAATCATTCCCTGAATGCCGTTAACTCTTTCCGTATCCTGTTTAATAAATATTTCGATGCGCGCCTGCCGCTGTTGCCCGGCATCGCCAGCAATATTTTTCCGCGATAAGGTTTGGCGGCGTTAACGTTGCAGTTTTTCAACCAGCCTGATGTATTCCTGCATCGCGTCTTCCCTCGGTTTCGATTTTAAGGAAGTCCAGGCCTCATATTTGGCCTTTGATACAAAATCGAACGGGTTGGCGGGAGGATCGGTATGCACATCTCCTTCTGTGGCTTGTTTGAAAAGAGCATACAGTTGCAGCAGCGCGTCATTGCTTGGTTTATCGGCGAGCTCCCTGCTTTCTTTTACGGCTTTGTCGAATAAGGTTTTAAGGTCCATGCTGCCAGATTTTTGACGGTGATACTCATTTATTTTTATTTGTCGCCCATATCCCATACCAGGGCGCTGGCGCCCAGGATGGCCGCATCCGCTTCCCGGAGATGGCTGATTAATATCTTTACCTTGTTCTGAAATATTTTGATGAGGTTATCCTCCATGTTTTCGACGGTGGGCTTCAGGATAAGATCTCCCGCCTTGACAAGGCCTCCGAAAAGAATGATCGCTTCAGGGCTTGAGAACATAACAAAATTGGCCAGCGCCATGCCCAATATCTGCCCGGTGAATGCAAATACTTCTTTTGCCAGTTTATCGTCTTTGACGGCCGCCTCATATACTTTTTTAGAATCGATCTCATCGGGGGGAATCGCGCGCAGCAGGCTGGGCTCGTCAGACTTGTCCATCATTTCAATCGCGGTAAGCCTTACGCCGGTAGCGGAAGCATAGCTCTCCAGCGACCCGTATTTACCCGGTCCCTCATGGAGCCGACCGTTGGGAATGATAACGGTATGGCCCAACTCGCCGGCGAATCCGTCATGACCGTAGATCAGCTGGCCGTTTGCGACAATGCCGCTTCCTACTCCCGTTCCGAGGGTGATCATGATAAAATCCTTCATGTTTTTTGCCGCCCCATACATCATCTCTCCCAGCGCAGCGGCATTGGCGTCGTTGGTGAGTATAGAGGGCAGCCGGAATTTATTGCTGATGATCTTTACCAGCGGGATAATGCCTTTCCAGGGCAGGTTAGGCGCGTATTCAACTGTGCCCGTATAATAATTGCCGTTAGGAGCGCCTACGCCGATGCCCTTGATCCTTCCTATGCCTCCCACGCGTTCGATCAAAGGCTGCAGGTGTTCGTACAACTCGTCGATAAAGAATTCAGGATCGGCGTGGTTGCGCGAGGATACCTCGCCGGAAAAAAGAATATTGCCGCTTCTGTCTACGATGCCGAACTTGGTATTCGTGCCGCCAATGTCAATGCCTACCGCCAGTTGTTGTAATGAAATGGAATTCGCCATACTGATGTTGAAATTTAATGTCCCCCGCTAATCTGCTGATCAAAATCTATTCCCTGCGCTCTTAACACCTGCTTTGATTTTAAAGCGTGCCATGCAAGATAAGCAAAACATATTGCCGGAATGATATAGGAGAAATGAGTAAATGAAGTGTTCATGATCCCCTGGGGCCTTGCCGCGTCAAGATCGCAGATAGCGCCCTGCAACGGGGGGATGATCGCGCCGCCCAGTATCATCATGATCAGGAAGGCCGAGCCTTGGCTGGTGTATTTACCCAGACCTGCAATGGCCAGGGAAAACACGCAGGGCCATATCACCGAGCAGAACAGACCCCCGCTGATAAAGGCGAACATCGCCGTATCGCCCTTGGTAAAAATGCCGATGATCATGGCCAGCGTCGCCATCGCCGAAACCGAAAGCAGCATGGCTACCGGCTTTTCATTGGAGTACATGAATGCGCCGATCAGGAACAGGATACAAACGGCATATACATAGAGGTTGCCGATCTCGCTGCCTCTTAACACATTCACCAGCAGGATCAACAGGAACCCCAGGAAGGGAACAATGAAACTGAGTAAACGTTTGGCGCTTTTTTTCAGGTTGAATACAGAAATAGCCGCGGTAAGCCGGCCGATCATCAGGCTTCCCCAGTACAGGGAGATATACTGGGAGATATATTTTTCGTCCAGTCCCCCGAAATCTTCGGTTTTAAGCAGGGCGCCCATATTGCTCTGGATGGTCACTTCCACGCCGACATAAACAAAGATAGCGATCATGCCCAGCGTCAATTGGGGGTATTGCATGGCCCCCCAGCCGCTTTTATTGGAGCGGGAGGCAGAGATGGCATAAAACAGCAGACCTAAGGTAAGCGCCAGCGTGCCGATGATCAGGTATCCCTTTGCGGATTCGCCGAAATGCACCACTACCCATTCGTTCATGAAAATGAGAACAAAGGTGGGAACGGCAATGATCGCCAGCGTGATCAGCGCCTTGGGGCTGCTTTCAATCTTTTCATTGCTGGTGACCCTGGGAAGTTTTGAGACGGCAAAAAATACCGCAACGGCCGTAAAAAGCGCCGCAAGAATAATATAGAGGGTTTTGATATTGCCAAGGGTGGCAATTTTATTATCGTCCTTCAATCCTCCGAACAATACCACGCTCACCACCAGGGGGCCGAGCAGCGTGCCTATTGAATTAATGCCTCCCGCCATATTCAACCGGTGCGCGCCTGTTTCCGGCGATCCGAGCGCTACGGCAAAAGGCTGGGCGGCGGTTTGTTGCAGGGAGAATCCCAGCGCGATCAGGAAAAAAGCGATCAGCACCATCGTAAAGGTGGAGGATTCGGAAGTGGAGATAAAAGCCATGGCCAGCGCGCCGATAACGGAAAGCAGCAGTCCGTAAATGATCCCGTTTTTATAACCGATCTTATTTAAAATATCAACCCTGCTCACGGCTGACAGGATATATAGGATCAGCGAACCAAAAAAATAAGCGCCGTAAAATGCGGCGTCTACCAATTGCGATTCAAATTGATCGAGATGAAAATGCGTTTTACAAAAGGGTATGAATATGCCGTTGGAAGCGGCGACAAACCCCCAAAAAAAGAATACTGTGATTAAGGTTCCGAACTGAGACCATTTGGTTTGGGGATGCATGAATCAGGGTTTATGATTTGGCGTTCAAAATACCAACTATTTCCCATGCGAAAAATTTTTAATTGCTTGATGATTGATATGTAAATCCTTCCTAAATTGAATGGAAATATTTAAACGTCAATAATATATAAGGCTTGCCTTAATGAGTAGATCAGACATGGAGATATTGCATGTGAGCGCAGAATGTTACCCGGTGGCGAAGGCCGGCGGATTGGGCGATGTAGCGGGCGCGCTTCC
This sequence comes from Chitinophagaceae bacterium, assembly GCA_016786785.1. Lineage (GTDB taxonomy): Bacteria > Bacteroidota > Bacteroidia > Chitinophagales > Chitinophagaceae > Flavitalea. The sequence continues at coordinate 3,513 of JAEUVR010000058.1, read as the reverse complement.
CCTATACCTTAACCAGGCCGGGCATTCGGCCAGGTTGGTCATGCCCATGTACCGCACTAAATTTTTATATACCCATCAATGGGAAGTGGCGCATAAGGGATATGCCAACCTGGGAAACCGGCAATTTGACTTTACCGTGATCAGGGAGGCCGATCGCTCGCTGGGCTTTGATCTCTATCTGCTCGACATCAACGGTTTGCTGGACAGGGAAAAGATATATGGATATGACGACGATACGGAACGGTTTGTGGCTTTCCAGATTGCCGTTTTGGAATGGGTGAGCGCCTGGGAACGCAAACCCGATCTTATCCATGTGCACGATTATCATACCGCGCTCATTCCTTTTATGGCGGCCAATTGTTACCGGTATGCCGTTCTTCGATCCCTTCCTACCGTATTAACGATCCACAATGCCGAATACCAGGGATGGATGGGTTGGGATAAAAGTATTTATATCCCCGAATGGGATACCTGGCATTGGGGGAAACTCGACTGGAATAACTGTATCAACCCTTTGGCTAGCGGCATCAAATGCGCTTCGGCAGTTACCACCGTAAGTCCTAATTACCTGCAGGAACTGAAATATAAAAGCAATGGCCTGGAAGCGCTCTTTGAATACGAAAAAGGCAAATGCACAGGCATCCTGAACGGTATTGACAGTCATGTATGGGATCCTCAGACAGATCCTTTTGTTCAATATAATTATGGCGTGGAAGACGCGGAAGCCGGCAAGGCCAAAAATAAAATGCAGCTATGCGATAGGTTCAATCTCGATTTTGAAAAGCCCCTGATCTCGTTCATAGGCAGGCTGGTCGGCGAAAAAGGAGCGGATCTTTTACCCGCGGCAGTCGCCGATTCTTTCCGGTATATCGGCCGGAGAATGAATTTTATCATTCTGGGCAGCGGAAATGCCTGGGTGGAAAATGCGCTGCAAAAATTAACAGATCAGTCAAATTCAGATTACAATACGTATATTGGTTATGACGAAGGATTAAGCCACCAGATCTATGCGGGCGCCGATTTTTTGCTGATGCCTTCAAGGGTGGAGCCTTGCGGGCTGAACCAATTGTATTCCATGCGCTATGGAACGGTTCCGATGGTCAGGAGAACGGGGGGATTAAAAGATACGGTCATTGATTATGGCGATGAGAACGGCTATGGGATTTGTTTTGAACATGCCGCAACCGGCGATATCTGCCAGGCGATATGGAGGGCGGCGGAATTGTATCGCGACAAAAAAAAGATGTTTGCTATAAGGAAGCAGATGATGCAACTCGATTTTGACTGGAAAACCAGCGTGAAGAAATATATAGAAGTATACGAACGGGTTGCCTTCGGGTAAGGAATGCCGGTAGCCCTTAGCAAGCGCCTGCCGGACTTATGACTTAATGATTACAACCCCTCGCATAAAGCGAAAAGCACAGGGCTTTTAACCTGCAATTGTTCATTTAAAACCGTGGTTATGTCTAAATCAATTCTGGCAGTTATTCTGGGAGGGGGCGCAGGCACTCGTTTGTATCCGCTAACGGCAAGCCGCTCAAAGCCTGCCGTGCCTATAGGCGGCAAGTACCGCCTGGTGGATATTCCTATTTCCAATTGCCTTAATTCCGGGATATCGAGAATGTTTGTGCTTACCCAGTACAATTCGGCTTCCCTTAACCGTCACATCAAGAATACCTATCATTTCAGCGCCTTCAGCTCGGCATTTGTAGACATACTGGCCGCAGAACAAACGCCCGATAACCCTACCTGGTACCAGGGAACCGCCGATGCGGTAAGACAGGGCCTGAGGCATATCAGGACCTTCCCCTGCGAATATGTGCTTATTCTTTCCGGCGACCAGCTTTACCAGATGGATTTTACCGTCATGTTGAAAGGGCATATAAACAAGGGCGCCGATATCTCTATTGCCACCATCCCCGTAAACGCAAAGGACGCGCCCGATTTCGGCATACTCAAAAAAAATGACGAAGGGTTTATCACTTCTTTTATAGAGAAACCGAAAAGCGAGTTATTGCCGGCTTGGGAAAGCGATACCGGCGGCGAAATGCAATCGGCCGGAAGAAACTGGCTGGCGTCGATGGGCATTTATATCTTCAACCGCGACCTGATGTTCGACCTGCTGGAAAAAGAATTCAGCGAAGGGACCGATTTTGGCAAAGAGATCATCCCCCAATCCCTGAAAAATTATAAGGTAGCCAGCTTCCAGTACGACGGCTATTGGACGGATATTGGAAATATATACTCTTTTTATGAGGCCAATCTCGGGTTGACAAAGGATATCCCTGATTTTAACCTGTTCGACAATACGCGCGCTATTTATACCCGGCCCAGGATGCTGCCCCCGGCTAAGATCAGCGGCACCACCATGGAAAAAACCATTATCGCCGAAGGTTGTATCCTGAACGCCTCGCGCATAGACAATAGCGTTATAGGTATCCGCTCCCGGATCGGGTTCGGCACAACCATCATTAGCAGTTATATCATGGGAAATGATTTTTATGAAACGCTGGACGATATTGAAAAGGCCCATCGGGAGAATATCCCCGTGACCGGCATCGGCAATAACTGTTTTATCAGCCATGCGCTGGTAGACAAGAATTGTCGCATAGGCGACGACGTAAGGATCGTCGGAGGGGCTCATCTGGAAAATACGGATCATCCCTTTTATACGATCAAGGACGGCATCGTAGTGATTAAAAAGGGCGCGGCGATCCCCAACGGGTTTACGATCGGCGCCGAATAACCTTCTGTTAACGACTGTATATGGAAAATGCCGGGCAAAGATATGAGGACGTTCATTTTGTCGACGCTACGAAAAATGTATGGAATTATTCATTATTCAATAGCGAGCATATCAGGAATTTTCAACAGGGCGTCCATTATCGTCTGTATGAACTTTTCGGATCCCGTCAGGTTGAAGTATTGAACCGTACCGGGTATTATTTTGCCGTATGGGCGCCTAACGCAACCGCTGTTTCTGTAATTGGCGACTTTAATGACTGGGATACGCGCTCGCATCCGCTCTATGTCCGTTTGGATAATTCGGGCATATGGGAAGGGTTTATTCCCGGTATCCGGAAAGGAGAACTGTATAAATATCATATCATCGGCTATGAAGGACGTATCCTGGATAAAGGCGATCCCTATGCGCATTTTTGGGAGAGACGCCCGGCTACGGCTACCATAACCTGGGATCTTGATTATGCCTGGGACGACGCCCATTGGATGGAATCCAGGAGAGCGCACAATTCGCTGAACGCTCCCTGGAGCGTGTATGAAGCGCATCTCGCCAGTTGGATGCGGCCTAACAAGCAGGATGAAGAATCGTACAACAGCTACCAGATGATCGCGGAAAGAATGGTTCCTTATGTGAAGGAGATGGGCTTTACGCATGTGGAGCTGATGCCGGTAATGGAACATCCTTTTGACGGAAGCTGGGGTTATCAGGGCACAGGATATTTTGCGCCCACTTCGCGGTTCGGCGAGCCGCAGGATTTTATGAAGCTGGTT
>JAEUVR010000049.1 GCA_016786785.1 Chitinophagaceae bacterium | reverse complement strand
CATTGCTCGCATTCTTTTTGATGGAAGGAGCGACTTGGGTTATCCACAAATATGTAATGCACGGGTTTCTGTGGGTTTTGCACAAAGACCATCACGATCACAGCGCCGAAGGGGCTTTTGAAAAGAATGATTATTTCTTCTTAATATTTTCCTTACCTACCATAACGTTAATATATTTTGGCTCATTGGAAAATTTCAATTATTTGTTTTATATCGGCTTGGGCATTATGTTGTATGGAATGGCATATTTTTTTGTACACGATATTTTTATCCATCAACGACTTAAATATTTTACACACACCAAAAACCGTTATTTATTAGCGCTTCGCAGGGCGCATAAACAACATCATAAGCGCCTTGGAAAGGAAGACGGCGAATGTTTTGGATTTCTGTATGTTCCTTTCAAATATTTCAAAATTGACTTTAATGCCGCTAAAAAATGAAGGCCTATACATACATATTGATATTATTTTTAACGGTCATCATTTGTTTCATCGCATCTTTTGACAAACGGATACAGTTCAACCGTCATTTCGGAGCATTTTTGAAATCGGCTGTTTTGGTAGCTATTCCTTTCATCGCTTGGGATATTTGGTTTACGGCAAAAGGCGTTTGGCGGTTCAATACCGATTATACGCTTGGAATAGGCATCGCAGGATTACCTTTAGAAGAATGGCTGTTTTTTATTTTTATTCCCTTTTCCTGTGTGTTTACCTATTTCTGTTTTGACAAATTTTTCAAGTTGGATTGGCTTTCGGGGTTTAATAACCTGATTGTTTTTGTAAGTGTAATTGTTTGCTCCGTGATGGCTCTATTGCACCATGACAAAATATACACGCTGGTAACGGCTATTACTACAGTAATAACTTTAATCTATCTGCATTTTATTGTGCGCGCAGATTGGATTGGCAAAGCATCGCTTGTTTTTGCGGCTTTGATGTTGGGCTTTTTTCCAGTAAATGGCGTATTGACAGGAACCGGATTGGAAACCCCCATTGTGAATTACAATCCTAATGATTTTTTGGGTATACGAATGGGAATGATACCTGTAGAAGATGCCGTATATGGTTATACGCAATTTCTTTTAGTGGTGTATTTTTTTAACCGATTTAAACGCACTTTTGATGAAAACAACAAATAAAATTTTATTAGCTATCTCTTCTGTTGGCTTTATTGTTCTTTTCAATTCCTGCGCATCCATTCCTAAAAATGCAAAGACGGTGAGGAACTTTGAAGTAGATAAATATCTAGGAACCTGGCGCGAAATTGCCCGTCTTGATTTCCGGTTTGAAAAGGACCTCGATAATGTTTCTGCTCAATATAGCCTTAATAACAAAGGCAATATCGTTGTGTTGAACAGTGGTTACAATTATAAGAAAAAAGAATGGAAAAAAGCGAAAGGCTTGGCAAAGTTCAGAGGAAGCAAAGATATCGGCGAACTGAAAGTGGGCTTTTTCGGGCCTTTTTATGCAGGTTATAATGTGGCGGCATTGGACGAAAATTACCAATATGCTTTGATTGCGGGAAGGAATTTGAACTTTCTGTGGATTTTGTCGAGAACAAAAACCATTCCCGAAAATATTAAAGCCGACTATCTGAAAATTTCCGAGGAAATTGGCTATGACATCTCAAAATTGATTTGGGTAAAACACGACAGAAACGACAATCCGTATATAAATGAAAAGTAAAGTCTCAGTGTTTTGGCTTAGGCGGGATTTACGTTTAGAAGACAATGCAGGCTTATGTCAGGCATTGGCTTCGGAACATCCTGTTTTGCCGGTTTTTATTTTTGATACGAATATTTTGAAACAATTTGAGGATAAAAAAGACCGAAGAGTGGATTATATTCATCAGGCTCTTTCTAATATAAACTATCAACTGAAATCGTCGAACGCAAGGCTCAATACATTCTACGGAAATCCAGCGGATATTTTCAAAATGCTTTCTGACAAATTTGACATTCAAGCCGTTTTTTGCAATCGTGATTACGAGCCTCAAGCCATCAAAAGAGATACCGAAATTTACAATTTTATCAAAGAACAAAACATTCCATTCAAAGCCTTGAAAGACCAAGTAATTTTTGATAAAAACGAGGCGTTGAAAAATGATGGCGCGCCTTATACGGTTTACACGCCTTATTCCAGGAAATGGAAAGAATTATTGACAGTAGAACATTACAAGCCTTGTCAAACGGATTTTACAAATTTCTTAAAGCAAGATTCCAAGGAGATTCACTCTCTGAAAGACATTGGTTTTCAAAAAACGGACATGACTTTTGAAACGCCAAAATTAGACGCTTCGATAATTGACGAATACGGGAAATACCGCGATTATCCTGCATTGCAACGAACTACTCAACTTGGAATTGCTTTGCGCTTTGGCGCAATTAGTATTCGTAAATGTGTAGCTTTTGCATTAGAGCACAATCAAACTTGGTTGAACGAACTGATCTGGCGCGAGTTTTTCATGCAGATATTGTATCATTTCCCCAAAGTCGTCAATCAATCGTTCAAAGCTAAATATGACAATATCCAATGGCGAAATAATGAACGGGAGTTTCAACAATGGCGCGAAGGAAAAACAGGTTATCCGATTGTTGATTCCGGCATGCGGCAATTAAACGAAACAGGCTATATGCACAATCGGGTACGGATGATTGTAGCTAGTTTCTTGTGTAAGCATTTATTGATAGACTGGCGTTGGGGAGAAACGTTTTTTGCCCAAAAACTCAACGATTATGATTTATCCGCCAATAACGGAAATTGGCAATGGGCAGCAGGTTCGGGTTGCGATGCCGCGCCGTATTTCAGGATTTTTAATCCGACTACACAAACTGAAAAATTCGATAAAGATTTAGCTTACATCAAAAAATGGATTCCTGAATTTGGAACGAATGAATATCCTAAACCTATTGTGGAACATAGTATCGCAAGAGAAAGATCTTTGAAAGTATATGCAGATGCAGTAAAAGCGTAAATCCAGATCAAATTGGCTCCCGGAACAGATATAGAGAGGTTTCGAATAGGTAAACCCGCTTGATAAAAACAGGCCGCCGTCGCTCAACTCATAATATTTCGCTCAGAAGTTGCCGAAAAGTTATAATTCAGGACAGGAGGTCTTCTTGAATACGACAACGAACTTTTAAGTAAAGATTGGCCATACGTCTCAGTAAATTATTGAGCTAATCACTGAGATCATCTTCTTTGCCATTTGCGCCGTCTGTCGCCCATTCTTTAGAGAATAGGAATATATATTTTCCTCATAAAAGAAAATATTTTCTAAGAAGAACCAATTTGAACCGATCCGTAACGCATACCGGATAATTATCAAGGACTGATACGAACGCCCATTGTATAAGGCGTTTGATCCAGCCCTTTTTCGAACATGCTCCGGCTGGCAAGGCTTCCATAAAACTTAATGAACCCAAGCTTTAATTCTGCAATATAGGAGAGCTTAAAAGGCCGGAGATCAAAATCATCTCTTAGCTTATCCTTCCCTGTTGCATTGCTTACGTATTTATTACGGGAGGAATACAAATACCCGGCCGACGCGCCCACGCTTAGTCCGTACGACTTGCTCTCCCGGGCCTTGGGCGTAAAATTAACATTCAACATAAGCGGCATCGTTATGTAATCTGCCGCCAATTTGCTCTTGCGGTAATCGACAGCATCCTTGTATATAAGCGTCGGGCTTTTCTGAAAACGGATCGACTCCTTGTACCGATAGTTGTTCAACTCCACTCCCAACCCGTATTTCAGGTTCAGGGTATGCTTTATCATATTGATCCGCTGCATGAAGAACCAGATATTTATATTCACTGATTTGGTGGGCCTCAACTTAAACCAGTCTTTTATAGCGCCGGGAGCAAATTCACCTGTGGCAATAGAAGCATAATCGGTATTATCCGTATAATTGGTCAACCCGATATCGGTGATCAACCAGCTTGTACTAATATTTTCAGATTTTTTTCTCTTTGGTTTACGGGGCCTGGTCGCGCTGCTATCCTCTTCCTTTCTCTTATGAGACTTGATAATGATTACATTTCCCAGCTTTATCGTGTCGGTATACTCTTCATTCTGCTCCTGCCCGGATTCATCCTGAGCCATCGCGAAATGACCAAGGAATATTGCGGCCGTTAACAATAGAATCTTTCTCATATTCTATAATAATTTATTTTATGATGGTCATTGAAAAGCGATCTCATATTTGCCCAGCCGGATATTCACCTCTTTTACGTTGGTAAGTTGTTCCCCGGTCCTGTCAATCATGCGCGACGCCTTATGCAGTATCGATTTTATGCCGCCTTTCTTGGTCTGAACATAGGCTTCAGATCCGGCTGCTTCATTATCTGGATCATTATCATTTACGGCTATAGGCGTAGCATCCGAAAATAAAGGAGCCGGAATTACTATTACAGGCGCTGATATTTCCATTTCAGATTCTGAAGGCTTATACAACTCCGCAGCAATTGCCTTAACGGTTATGTTTCTGTTTTCCAGGGCTCTCTCTTTATCGTACAGACTATCTGCCCGGGAAACCGCTTCCCCACCCGATCCTGAAATGGCTTTTTCCTTAGCAGCCGGATACGGAACGATATTTCTATGAACGCTGTTCGATTTGTTTCCTGTGATTGCATTCCTGAGATTGATACCCTTAAGATCGGTATTCCTAACGCCCGCATCATGTGCATCCTTATTTCCTAAGCCTTCATTTTTTATATCCGCTTTCTTTACAATTGTACGCTCTACGTCTATCTTCATTGTATCTGCGCTCCTTGTATCAGCATCTTTTAGATCTGATCCGGGAGGGGATAAGGCGCCGGGCTCCGTCGTGGGTAGGCCAATTTCTTTATACATCTTTTCCACGGGAGATTTATCCGCCAAAGAACGCGTATCTGTTATTGTCCGGTCATTATTATCCACCAAACCTGAAGACGGGGTAAAAAAATAGTTTACCGCAATAAGACCGGTCACGACCAGGAGGGCTATGGCCGCAGCGTATGGCCATCTGTATAAGACAGCCGCTCCCTCCTTATGTTTGTACAGATCCTTTTTGCCAGGAAATGGGAAGGGCTCTTCCTGCCTTAGTTTAAGGGCATGAAAGCGCTCCAGCTCTTGCCTGAGGTCCGGATGGTTACTGATGAACTCCTCTACCTTCTTCCGCTGGCCGGCGGTCAGCTCCTGGTCGGCGTACAACAAAAAGTATTCCTCATAGTTCTGCCTGTTGATGTTCATACTTAACTTACGTTTTCTCTTTTTCCAATAAAGTCTTTCAGTTGCATCCTCGCCCTATGGAGGTAAACTTTTACCTGGCTTTCGCTTAAACGCATAATTTTGCCCATTTCCTGGTAAGAATATCCTTCATAATCTTTCAACATTACCAGCGATCGCTGAACTTCGGTTAGGGCTGCCAGGGCAAGCTCCAGTATATTTTTGGATTCATTCGAAGGCTGGTAGACTATTCCATCATTATCGCTGAATGTTTCTTTCAGTCGTATCCGCTTAACCTTCCTCAAATGATCGATCATTTGATTATAAGCTATCTCGAAAAGGTATGATTTGGCGGTTTCCACATTCACGCTATTCCTGCTTTTCCACATTTTTTCGAAGGAGCTTTGTATGATATCCCTGGCATCCTCCTGATGACCAATACTCTTATAGATGAAACGGAACACATGATCGGCATATTTATCCACGCATTCGTTATAGTCGCTTTCTGTCATAAACCGGGCATTCTGTTTAATCTGTCGCCGTTTATTTAAATACTGTTACGTATCACACGAAGAAAAGTTACAAAGAACCAATAAATATTCTGGTCTTTCTGCAAAATGGGCGATAGCAACTCTTTTTTACCAGGCAATTGTACGGATGGGCCGTTTTATATAGTAACTTTATTTACTATTTCCATCCCCTTGTACTTTGTATGAAAATTGTTAATATGGTTTAATCTCAAATATTGACGGCGCGCTTTGTTGAGCAACCGGGACTATTTGTTCACTTCGTAAACGCGCAAAAAATAGACAATGAAAAGAATCATTTCTCTTTGCTTTGCCGGCTTTTTCGCGACGTCTTTGCTAGCGCAGAGCAATGTAGCAGCAGGTATAAAATTTTATGGAGGTTCCTGGAAAGAACTCCTCGACTCAGCCGGAAAAAGCAATAAGATGATATTTGTAGACGTCTACACTGACTGGTGCGGCCCATGCAAATACATGGATAAACATATATTTTCCCAACAAGCTGTCGGTCGAAAGTACAATGAGACATTCCTGAGCTATAAACTCAATGCTGAAAAAGAAGAAGGAATAGATCTTGCCAAAAAATATGCCGTAGGCGCGTATCCCACTTTTCTATTTTTAAACAGCGCAGGTTACCTGATCTATAAAGTTGTAGGGGAAAGGGAGGAGAAGGATTTTGTGAATCTCGTTACGGAAGCAAAGAAACAGGAGGCGGATGCAAATAACCTGGGCAATATGGAACAAATGTTCAGTAATGGAAACCGAGATCCTTTGTTCTTGCGGAGTTACCTGGAACGCCTGGCTGAAATGCAGATGAATAACAACGAAGCGCTGGACGCCTATTTTAATATCCTCACCGATGAGCAACTTAACCAGGATTCCACGATGATATACCTGGCGAGACATATCAAAGGAACGGGAACAATAGTTGCATCCTATTTTATCGATCATTACGACCAACTGGCTGAAACCTCAAAAGCAAAGATTACCAATGTCCTATTCGGCAACCTTATCCGGCGTCAAGGTATTCAGTCTTTGTCAGAAAAACGACTCCTGGAATATTCCATGCTAAGAAAATTTAGCGATAAACTAGTTGGGTTAGATAGCAGGCAGAAGTCTATACTCAACCGGTTAGATTTAATATATGGCGGACTGGTTAAAGACTACGATTTGATCAAGAAAGCAGGATACGCATATACACGCGGACTTCTTTCCATACCGATCGACAGCATTCGCAGGGAAGATCAGCGAAGATTTGAAAAGGCGATGCAACCTTTTGTAAGCGGAGAACTAGACAGCACAAAGATTGACGACTTTGAGGAAGAAAAAAAGTATATGATAAATATTTACTCTCGTGAAATCAGCTCTAAGCTACACGAGACTGCAGAAGCATTTACGCGCCTGCCATCCGCAGAAAAGCAGGCTTTAAAGGACGCCCTGACCTGGGCCACAAAGTGTGGGGAATTGATGCAGGATCCGAAAGTATCCAAAAAAAACATCGAAACGCTTGAAAGGAAGATAAATGAGTAGATAAGTTTCAAACGCCGTCCTCAGCGGCTTTTCTTAATACTACGTCCGATACCCAACCGGGATCGCCGGAATCCAGGAATTCGCCGAACTGCCACATCCCGGCTCAATCCAGACCAATTATGAAGAAATCCTGAGCTTTAGCGGAGCGTTTGAAAGCCTCTCGGCCTAAATTTTTCGCATTTCGTAACCATAGCAATAGATTATCGATCTAACTTTGCGGCCGTTCAGACATAACTATAATGAAGCGGGTACTTTCAAATGTTTCTTACTACTTACTAGTAACGATAATTAGCTTATTCGCCCATCTTACAGCCCTCGCCCAGGTATTAACGCCGGAAGACTCTCTTTACGCCGGTCTTATTGCCAAAGATCAGGCTACTGTTTTATCGGGATATGGAGAAGCGCGTTACACCTATAATATCCAACATAAGAACGCAGAAGCCTCTCTTTCCAGGGCGGTATTATTCATAGGCCATAAGTTCAGTAAAAAAATATCGCTTTTTACGGAACTGGAGCTTGAAAACGCTTTGGTTTCGGGTCAGGGCGGCGACGAGGGCGCCAATGGAAGCAAGGGCGGCATCGGTTTTGAACAGGTTTTTCTGAAGTTTAATCTCAATCCAACTACCTACCTGGTTGCCGGGTTGTTTTTGCCCCGTTTAGGGATCATCAATGAAAACCATTTGCCGACCACTTTTAATGGAGTAGACAGGCCCTTTACAGAGCAGTTCGTGATCCCCTCTACCTGGCGGGAAGTAGGCATTGGTTTATACGGCGTGGTGAAAGGACTTACGGGCCTTAACTATAATATTGCCCTAACCAATGGCCTTAATTCCTCGCAGTTTACAAACGGAAGCGGTATCAGGGGCGGCCGCCAGCTCGGCTCTGCTACAACGGGAGCAGGCTTGGGCGCATCGGGGGCGCTGCTCTATTATATAAATAATTTTAGGATACAGGCTTCCGGTTATATCGGCGGCAGCACAGGCGTGGAAAAAAGAGTAGCCGATAGCCTCCAATTGAACAGCGGCGTTTTTGGCAACCCGGTAGTATTAGGAGAAATGGATGCCCAGTATATAAACGACGGCTGGAATATAAAAATCCTGGGAGCTACTGTCAATATAGCCAATGCCGCTAATATTAATCTTGCTTATGCAAACAATACCCCCAAATCCATATATGGCGCTTATGCTGAAGTAGCTTATGATTTTTTATACCATAGATTTAAGGGAAACAGGTCTTTGGCTGCTTTTGGCAGATTTGAAAGCCTTGACCTAAATGCAAAAATTCCGTCGAACGGGATACAAAATGACGCAAACAGGCAACAATATATTGTAGCAGGTTTCACCTATAAGCCTTTAAGAGGCGTGGCCATTAAGGTCGACTATGTGGAAAGAATTACAGGGGAGCCAAACCCTGCATTGATTGTCACCCCTTTTCCCCAACAGATACCTTATTTTACCAAGAACGGTTTTGCAAATATTGGTATCGGGTATAGCTTTTAGTCATGAAAAGACGACTATTCATAAAGAACTCCTGCGCCGCGTGCGCAAGCCTTATCGGGGCCAGTTGGATATTGGAAGGTTGCGGCAGCAGCCTGCCTATGCTAAAAACCGCCATAGCCAATAATAATACGATTAGCGTGCCCATATCAAAATTTACCCCCCAGAACAATATGGTTATTGTACGCGGGGCAGGAATGGAAAATGATATTTTGCTAATAAAAAAGGATAATGCTTATAAAGCTTTGTATATGAAATGCACCCATGAGGGGATCGGCCTTACGGCTACCTCAACAAAGCTTGTCTGTCCTGCGCATGGCAGCCTTTTCGATCTGGAAGGCAATGTGCTGAAGGAACCCGCTCATATACCTTTGAAACAATTTGCCGCTAAAGTAGAGAATGAGAACATATTAATTTACTTATCTTAAACAATGAGAATAATGAAAAGCATATTAAAACACACATTACCGGCGCTTGCCTTATCTACTATACTCATAGCCTGCAAAAAAGACGATAATACCGGCGGCGAAGACATTGAACAGCTGAAAACAGAAATATTAAGCGATGCGGCTACTGTTGTAATTGTTTCCAGTTATGAAGACATGTTTACAAAAGCAACCGCCTTATCTAATGCCGTATCGACGTTGATTGCCACAACAAACGACGCCAATCTTAATACAGCCCGCCAGGCATGGAAAGATATGCGCACTACATGGGAGCAAACCGAAGCATGGTTGTTTGGGCCGGTAGATTTTGATGATATCGATCCGCGTATCGATACCTGGCCGGTAGACTTTACCGCATTAGACGGTCAGCTTACAAGCGGCAATGCTTTTACTGAAGAATATATAACAGAATTACCCGATGACCTGAAAGGATTCCATCCTATCGAATACCTGTTGTGGGGGCAGAACGGGAATAAAACAGCCGCTTCCTTTACGGCAAGAGAGAAAGAGTATCTTAGCGGTCTCGCTAGCAATCTGAAAAAACTCAGCGAATCAGTGAAAAACAGCTGGGCAAATGGTTATGCCAATACGCTTAAAACAGCCGGCGCATCGGGCAACAGCGACTACCCGACGCAACAATCGGCTTTTGTTGAAATAGCGGATGCAATGGCTGGAATTTGCGGCGAGGTAGCAAACGAGAAAATGAAAGGCCCATTCGAAGCAAACGATCCCAGCCAGGAAGAGAGCCCCTTTGCCAAAAACTCCATCACCGATTTTACCAATAATATCCAGGGTATATTAAAAATGTATCAGGGCAATTTTTCAACTGATGGAAAAGGACTTGAAGACCTGGTTCGCAATTATAACCTTTCGCTGGATAATGAAATAAAGGCGAAGCATACCGCCGCCATAGCCGCTTTACAGGGCATAACGGTTCCATTTGGCGAAGCGATTTCAACACAGCAAACGCAGGTGCAGAATGCGATGAATAAGATCAACGACTTAGCTTCAACGCTCGATGAAAAATTAAAGCCCTTTGTATTACAATATATAAAATAGCGGCATAGCCGTCTATTCAGGCTTATGCTCAGACAATAATGAAATTACGGAAATCATATTTGGTTATTCTTGTATTGATCGCATCTATTATCGTTCAACAAACAGGATGTTCTAAATATGATACCCATTACAGCAACCCGGACAGCGAATGGTTAAGCGGCGGCATTCAAACCGTTTTTGACATTGGAAGCGGAGCATTTGGGCATGCATTTCCGGAGATGGATGAATGGAAGGAACGCATTCATGAAATAGGCGACGGGCAGTTCAATGCAACATTTGTTTCTGCCCCCGCGCCGCTTAACCCCGGGCGCGGGCCCCTTTTCAACAATGTGTCCTGCGGATCCTGCCATATTTCCGATGGCAGGGGCAAGGTGCCGGGTATTGGCGACACATCCGTTTCTACGCTTTTCAGGATCAGCATTGCAGGGAACGACAAATATGGAGGCCCCATGCCTGTTCCGGGTTTTGGAACGCAATTACAAAACAGAGCCAGCTTTAATGTAATGCCCGAAGCGCAGGTAGCCGTTGTTTATACTGAGCATAGTTTTAATTTTGACGACGGAACAAGCTACTCGCTACGCTCTCCCGGTTATACCATTCTGAATCCTTACACAGCGCTTCCGAATAATATTATGCTATCTCCCCGCGTAGCCGCGCCCGTTTATGGGCTTGGGTTGCTGGAAGCCATCAGCGAAAACAGCATCCTCGCCAATGCCGATAAAGACGACGCAGACGGAGATGGCATCAGCGGAAAACCCAATTATGTATGGGATTTCACAAAGGGGTCGACTGCGCTGGGCAGGTTTGGCTGGAAAGCAAACCAACCTTCTATTTTACAACAGGTCGCTGCCGCATACAATGAAGACATCGGCATTACTAATGCTGTTTTTCCGGTAGAAAGCAGTTTCGGACAACCGCAATGGGATAATAATAACAAGGTTGAATTGGCAGACAGCTTATTGCATACGGCAACTTTTTATGTGCAGACCCTTGCCGTGCCAGGCAGACGAAACCTACAAAACCCGCAGGTGCAGCAGGGAAAAAAATTATTCGCGGATGCCGGCTGCAACAAATGCCATATTCCCGATATGCGCACTTCCGTAAACGTAGCCTTTCCCGCTGTCAGCAACCAGCTGATCCATCCTTATACAGATATATTGCTGCATGATATGGGCGAGGACCTGGCAGACAATCGACCGGATTATGCAGCCAATGGCAATGAATGGCGTACGCCTCCATTATGGGGCATTGGTCTGACGCAGAGAGTAAACGGGCACAGTAATTTTTTACACGACGGGCGGGCGAGAAATTTATTGGAAGCGGTGATGTGGCATGGAGGGGAAGCGCTGAATGCGAAGAATAAGGTTAAAGCCATGAGCGCCGCCGAAAGAAGCGCGTTGGTAAAATTCCTCGAGTCGCTCTGAACCTGCGGGTCTTTCGCAAAAGCCAACGCGGATCAATAGTTGGTAAAAATCCCTGAATCTCTCCGAACGCGTTAGTTTATTCTATTAAACGCATACCCCATAGCAGGCAACCTGGCTTAAAACTACCTTCAGCCGTAATACTGTCTTTCGTTACTTTAATTACCGTTGGCATAAAACGCCCCGATACATTTCCGCTTTACGACCGAGCCAGACAAGCCCGGAAGTATTAGACCTCGCTTGCGCGGTATTTACCTGCTTTTACCGGAGGTTGCCTACCCGTAAAAACCAGAAAAAAACGGTACGGGACAGTAGATACAGCGGTGAACAGCGAAGAAACTGATGCCATATTTGATTCCCTATATCTAAGTTCAATTTTTTATAAAAAAAGTTCACAATATGTAAACTTTTAAAAAAAAAATATCATTTGTTATGAAAGTTCATTTGATAAAAAAGGAAACCATTCGGGAATACGCCAATCAAAACGCTTAAAGCAGAATATCATTTGAAGAATGGCCGACTAAATTAAAATACGCAAACTGGGAAGCGCCATAGGATATTTGAGTGTAGGAAACTCGGATAAAATCAGCAAAAACAAATAAAAGACCGGCTTTCAGGGATGAATATCCCAAACTCATACAAATTACTGACTTTAATCAGGAGGATCATATGAATGTTCAACCTACCTTCATACCCTTAAATAAGGTATATGAAAAAGATCATTTATTTCTTTTCCCTAATAGGATTAGCCGTTGGGTTTGCCGGTTGCAATAAAATTTTAGATCAATGGAAACCCGGGGGCG
>JAEUVR010000035.1 GCA_016786785.1 Chitinophagaceae bacterium | reverse complement strand
GAAATAGCGTCGTACTGAACATGCCGGCTTCCGGGATAGCGGGCAATAAACTCCTGGATAACAGCCTGGCTGGTAGGGGAGTTAACGGTTCCGGTAAGCAATACCACAGGAGATGATCCAAGTCCGCCTAAGGCTTCGGCGACTTTCTGATCGAACTGCTCCCAGGCAATAGCGCTGCCGTCGGCCATGGGAAAACGCTGACGGGAAGTATCATACAGGTCAAGTACGGAAGCCTGTACCTTAGCGGTGGTGCCTCCTTTTGAATACGTTGATAAAAGATTGCCTTCAATCTTAATGGGACGACCATCCCTGACCTTGGCCACTATAGGAATAGCGTCGCCTCCGGCCACATAAGTAGTGGCATAATAGTCCGCAACGCCCGGTACGATATCCTGCGGTTTATTTACAAAGGGGATAGCTTTTTTGATCGGTATTTCACAGCTTGCGGCAATTGCTGCGGCGGCGGTGCTGAATCCGAGATATTTTAAGAAATCCCTCCGCGAAGGACCTGAGCTTTCAGCGTCGCCGTTAGTTTGGGGTTCTACTGTGAGCTCTTCCTTAAACTCATCCGCAGAGAGCTTTTGAAACGCTTCGCTCTCATTGAACTCTGAAAAACTTTGCCAGTACTTTTTGTTAGCCATAATTAAATTTTTTCCTCAATTCATGAACGAGATCAATAATGACATTTCTGACATTCCAGTCCGCCTATATCACTAACGGTTACGCTATCCCTCTTGCCGGATTTGATTTCGTCATGAAATTTTTCATAAATGCTATAGAACTGATTGCCTTTCTCTCCTGATGCATTCACAAAATTCACCTTGCTTTCCCGGTGACAGTTAATACACCAGCCCATGCTGAGATCGGCAAACTGATGCACTTCATCCATTTCCTGGATATTTCCGTGGCAGGTCTGACATTGTACCTGACCGGCTACAACGTGTTGGGAGTGATTAAAGTATACATGATCGGGCAGGTTATGGATCTGTACCCATTCTATCGGTTTTCCGGGGCCGGTATAAGAACGGCTTGAGGGGTCCCACCCCGCATGTTCATAAAGCTTATGGATCTCCGCTGTTCCATCCACCTCTGATCCATCTTCGCGGAATAATTTTTCGCCTGAATACTCGCTGATGGTCATGTGACAGTTCATACAGGTATTTGCAGAGGGAATATTGGCATGTTTGCCGTTTTCCGCTCCGCCATGGCAATACAGACAGCTGATCTGGTTATTGCCTGCATGTACTTTATGAGAATAAAAGATGGGTTGTTCGGGCTGATAATTCTGTGAACGTCCCAGGCCAATCGCCCCTTTAACAATATAGTATCCGCCTATTACGAAAAGGATCAGCGTGATCAGCGCGATATAGGTCTTATTCCGATAAAACGGAACAGGCTCCTGCGAACGTTGCCCTTCTTTATCATCCGCCAGCTTTTTAAGATTGCTGTTCACCTGCAGCATGATCAGGGCTACTACGGCAAGAATGATGGTAAGCACCCCATACAATATAGAATTGTCCGAACTCTCCTTTACCACCGCCTTTCCTGTTGCAGCTGGCGCAGGGGCGGCAGCGGCGGCCTTATTGATATAATCCACAATAGCGTCTATCTCCGCCTCGCTCAGTTGGGGAAACCCGGTCATCATGGCATTGCCAAACTGGGTTTTCAACTGCTGCGTATAAGGATCGGTCTGCATGAACTTTGCCGGATTATGGACCCATTCATACAGCTTCTTCCTGTCCCCCCAGGGGCCTCGCTCCTCCAGTCCGGACAGCTTTGGACCGGTCAGATCCTTATTAATAGCGTGACAAGACGCGCAATTCTGCTGAAATATAGCTCCGCCATCCTGAGCCAGCAATGTGGACGCCGACGAAAATAACAGGATAAAGAATAGTGAAATGAGAGCTTTAACACCTGGTCTTTGGTCAATCATATCAGTTGAATCTGATCAAATTATGTGGAAAAATCTCCGGTGATTGGGTGCAAAAATAAGCCAGGATTTTAACATTATATCAACATGTTTAAAATTTTTTTAAGCCAGTACTGGCCTGGGTTTCAAGCTGTTTCATGAAATTTTGCCATGACTCTACGAACAAATTGTCATTAATTTGTCAGGTGATCTAAGTCAGATATTTAAACGTAATTTTAATCTATGATCCGAATTGCTGTTTTTGCTTCAGGAGCCGGCTCGAATGCCCAACAAATAATCAATTACTTCAACCATAATTCCAGCCATCCTTCAAAAACATTGGTCGGGGCGACCAAACCGCTTGATGGTCAGGACGATAGGGATGCCCCGGTTTCTTCCCCGGGGAAGCTTCGGAGTGGAGCCTCGCAACAGGATCATGGAGAAACGCTGGCATCGGAGCGGTTACCGGAAGCGCCAGGCTTTGCATACTCGCAACGAGACCACGAAGAAACGCCGACCGGTCTTTCCGGGCGGCCGAAAGAAGAGATTGCCGTAACCCTGATCGTATGCAACAAACCGGGCGCCGGCGTATTGGAGATTGCCCGGAAAGAAAATATCGAGACCCTTCTTATCGAGAAAGAACCTTTTTTCCGGGGAGGAGCATATCTCGCTGAACTGAAAGACAAAAAGATCGATTTTATCATTCTTGCCGGATTTTTATGGAAAGTCCCGGATCCGCTCATCGAAGCCTTTCCCCGCTCCATCATTAACATACACCCCGCCCTACTGCCCAAATATGGCGGCAAGGGCATGTATGGCTCCTTTGTGCATGAAGCGGTCATCAATGCCAAAGAGCAAACAAGCGGCATCACCATTCATTATGTAGACGGACATTATGATCATGGCGATATCATTTTCCAGGCAAACTGCCGCGTCAATGAGACAGATACCCCCCAAAGCCTCGCCCAAAAGATCCACGCGCTGGAACATGAGCATTACCCGCGTATTATTGAAATGGAAATAAACCGGCAGCTTGCCAATTTAGCTGATCATTAAAACAGTGTTTTGAATTATTCACCTTACAAGCTTCTCTTAACGGCATGCATGATCATGGCGGTTATTGCCTGGGCTCCCTACAAAGGTTGCGCACAGATAAAACTGAGCGGGAAGGTGTACGACATGTCAAAATTCAATCCCCTTGAAGCGGTAAGCGTTCTCAGCGCCTCGGGAGCAGGAACAGTTACAGATTCCCTTGGCCGCTATTCGCTGATCGTAAGCGAAACAGATTCCGTCTGGTTCTCCTACCTCAACAAGCCTACGCCGAAGTTTGCGGTCAACGCTATCCTTAATCCTCAAAATTTTGAGATCTCCCTTCATGTGAATGTCACCGAACTGAAAGAAGTGCGCGTCATGCCCCGCAATTACCGGATGGATTCCCTGCAGAACCGTCTTGATTACGCAAAAGCGTTCGATTTTCGTAAACCGGGCATAGGCAGCGCTTTATCCGTCGGTCCTGCAGGAGCGGGGCTGGACCTGGATGAATTTATCGGCATGTTCCAGTTCCGTAAAAACAGGCGTATGCTGGCATTTCAAAGCAGGCTGCTACAGGAAGAAGAAGACCGCTTTATCGATCATCGCTTCAGCAGGGTGCTGGTCATAAAGCTCACCCAATTGCACGGCTCCGCACTGGATTCCTTTATGGTAGCTTACCGGCCAACCCTCGAATTCGTCAGCTTCAGCACCGACTACGAGTTCCAGGAGTATATTAAAAAATGCTTTTATCAATACCGGAAATATGCCGAGATGAGGAATGAGCTATTGCCAAAATAAGCGTTTCAAAAGTTTATGATATCCCTGTCGATATCATAAACAATTAGCAGCTACAAAAACAAGTCGACGAATTTTGAAAATTCTTAACTTCCCGTAAATCGTTGTTGCAATGAAAACTATCTTTTTGACCTGCTGCCTGCTCCTTGCCGGCCTTGCTTTTTCGCAAGCGCCGAAAACGCTGACGGAAGCCGCGCCGGAATCTGTGTCCATGTCGTCGGAACGGCTAAAAAGGATCGATCATGTGATGAATGAATATATTGAGAGTAAGAAAATGGCCGGTATAGCGGCATTGGTTGCACGAAATGGAAAAATCGTATACTACAAAGCCCTGGGCTACGACGACCGCGAAAACAATAAACTACTCAAAAGAGACGACATCTTCCGTATCGCTTCCCAGACCAAGGCCATTACCAGCGTTGCCGTGATGATACTTTATGAAGAAGGAAAAATAACCCTCGACGAACCGGTTTCAAAGTATATCCATTCCTTTAAAAACCCAAGGGTGCTGGATAAATACAATGCCGCCGACACTACCTATACCACCGTTCCCGCCAAAAGAGAAATTACGATCCGGGACCTGCTCACCCATACCTCCGGGATCGGCTATGCCCAGGTGGGAACGCCTGTTTTTACCGCCATTTATCATAAAAACAACATCACGGCAGGCCTTGGCGCCCTGCACAAATCAGCCGCAGAAGATATACAACGGCTGGGATCCCTGCCCCTGATGCACCATCCGGGAGAACAATGGAACTATGGATTGAATACCGACGTACTGGGATACCTCGTAGAAGTAGTATCCGGCATGTCGCTGGACAGTTTTTTCCATAAACGCATCTTTGAACCGCTGGGAATGAAGGACACCTATTTTTACCTGCCTCCCGAAAAATATAATCGCCTGACAAATGTGCAAATCCTGGACACCGTATCCGGAACCTTAAAGAAATTTGCCGGCGAACCAGGGCAACTGCTTTCTTTCGGAACAGGGTTCGTAGATATTAACTGGCCCAAAACAAAGGGAACTTATTTATCCGGCGGAGGGGGACTGTCGTCTACTCTTTTGGACTACGCCATCTTTTTGCAAATGCTGCTCAATGGCGGCGAGTATAACGGCAAAAGGATCCTTTCCCGCAATAGCGTTCGGATGATGACCGCCAACCAGATCGGAGATCTTTTTATAGATAGTATAGATGACCGGGGATTTAAATTCGGACTGGGATTTAAACTGGTTACAGAAAAAATTAGCGGCCTGTCGCCCCAACGCGCAGGAACTTTTAGCTGGAGCGGCGTCGTGGGCACCACTTATTGGGTTGACCCTGTAGAAAAGCTGATCGTTCTTTTCTACAAGCAGATAAGAGGAACCGATCCCTCAAAAGATGTAAGGGAGAGGCTTGCGCCGCTGGTTTACCAGGCAATGACAGACTAACCAAAACCTTATATTTTATATGGATCAACTGACTCTGGGCATCGGGACAAGACTACAACATACAAAATACGGCCCCGGCGTGATCGTAGCCGTTCGTTACGCTACCTACCTGATCTCTTTTATAAACCATGGGCTGAAGGAAATTGATAAAGGAGACAGGGAGCTCGACGAGATCATCCCCGAAAATGCAACGGCGGAAATTGAAACTTCTTCTGAAATAGAACGCTCCTTATTAAAAATACTCCGGCTATGGAATGGATATGACGAAGTCGTTCCCCTCGGCGATCGCTGGATAGGCGGGACCCTGTTGCTGCAACCGAAAGACAAAACGCTTAAACCAAAAGAGATCCCCATCGACATATTCTTTCATAAGATCGTAATGCTTCGCGACAGGATCCGCGTGCTCGAACAACAAGTAAATAGCCACAAACAATTGAGCGACGAGGACAAAGTGAACCTGCAACAATACATCACCCGCATATACGGATCGCTGACCACCTTCAATGTGCTTTTTAAAAATAAAGAGCAATGGTTCATTGGAGAGAAAGGCGGTAAGGAGGAATAAGACCTGCCGGGACTAAACCGAACGCCTGGCTTTCACAGAGGCGTTTTTGAATAAGACGACCTCCGATCGGCGGCCCTTATTGCATTAGTATTCCAGCAACCGGGACAGTCAACAGACCAATATCGTCATTCAATCAATGCCCTTATTGCATTAATATTCCAGCAACCGGTCTATGCATTCGCCGAGCCTGAACTTCGCCAGGAAATGACGCTCAAGCGCCTCGTTAAAGGGAACCGGCGTATCCAGCGATGCGCACCGCATCGCCGGCGCATCCAGATACTCAAAACAATGCTCGCCTATCCAGGCGGCGATCTCTCCGCCTATGCCGCCGGTAAGCGTGTCCTCATGCAATACGATCACCTTGCCCGTTTTTTTCACCGCTTGCGCGATTGCTTCATAATCTAATGGAAGCAGGGTGCGCAGGTCGAGTATCTCGATAGAAAGGTCCGGCGTATTTTCTGCATAATCCATGGCCCAATACACGCCGCTTCCGTAAGTGATGATCGTAATGTCTTCTCCTTCCTGCGCCTGGCGGGCCTTGCCGATCTCCACGGTATAATATTCTTCGGGAACGCGATCGCTGACGCTTCTGTATAAAGCCTTGTGTTCAAAATACATTACAGGATTAGGATCGTTGATCGCGGCGATCAACAATCCCTTGGCGTCTCTTGCCGTGGAAGGATATACCACTTTTAACCCGGGCGTATGAACAAACCAGGCTTCATTGCTCTGCGAATGAAAGGGCCCGGCCCCAACGCCGCCGCCCGCCGGCATCCTGATCACCACGTCGGCATGCTGCCCCCAACGGTAATGGATCTTGGCCAGGTTATTAACGATCTGCGTAAAGCCCGCGCTGACAAAATCGGCAAACTGCATTTCCACAACGCTTTTATATCCTTCCAGGCATAAACCCAGGGATGCTCCCAGAATAGCGCTTTCACATAAAGGCGTATTTCTCACCCTTTCTTTTCCAAACTCCGCCGCAAGCCCCTCCGTAATTTTAAAGGCGCCGCCATACGTTGCAATATCCTGCCCCATCAGGATAAGGTTGTCGTGCCGAAGCATTGATTGACGCAACCCTTCCCGGATAGCATCAAGGTAACGGAATGGCGCATGCGCATCTCTTTGGGGCGGCCCGTCGTCATAAAAGTAATAGGTAGAAGTTTCCCGGTCTATGGGCGCATACACATCGTTCAGCTCTTCCCGCGCGTCCGGGATAATTGGTTGCGTATCCAAACCGGCTTTCAGTTCTTCTTCTATATGATCGCTTAATGATTCTTTTATGGCGGCAATCGCGGCCGGCGTTAATACGCCCTCTTTCAACAGGTATTCTTCAAACTTCTTCACCGGGTCTTTCTGTTCCCATATCTCGAAAAGATAATCGGGGATATATTTTACGCCGCTGGCTTCTTCATGACCCCTCATACGGAAGGTTGCGCACTCTACCAGGTAGGGTTTCTGACGAGCAATACAAAAATCCCTCACGCCGCGAATCGTATCATACACCGCAAGAATATTATTGCCGTCGATCCGGACCCCCTCCATTCCGTAACCGCGCGCGCGTTCAATAAGCCCTTCGCAACGATATTGTTCTTCCGTGGGCGTGCTCAGGGCATAACCGTTGTTTTCAATGACAAATATCACCGGCAGATCCCATACGGCCGCTACATTCAACGCTTCATGAAAATCGCCTTCGCTTGTTCCCCCTTCTCCGGTAAAAGCCAGGGAAACCTTATTTTCTTTACGCAGTTTATAGGCCAGCGCAACGCCGTCAGCTACCGCCAGCTGCGGTCCGAGATGCGATATCATTCCGCAAATATGATGCGCCCGGCTGCCGAAATGAAAACTTCTTTCCCTTCCCTTGCTGTACCCGCTTTTATCGCCCAGCCATTGCCTGACCAGCTTATGCAAGGGCATATTGCGGCCGGTGAATACGCCCAGGTTGCGGTGTAAAGGCATGATCCATTCATCGGATCCCATGGCCAGCGCCACGCCTGTTGCAATGGCTTCCTGTCCGATACCGCTGAACCATTTGCTGATCTTTCCCTGCCTTAACAACAACAACATCTTCTCCTCTATCATTCTCGGCAGGAGTATGCTCCTGTAAAAATGAAGAAGGGTCTCGTCTGAAAGGTCCTTACGGTTGAAATACATACAATCCCGGTATTATTGATGTACGCTCGTTTAAATAACTACCAGCTCATAAAACTCCTCAGGTAAAAGATATTTATTTGCAATCGCCTGCAGTTCCTCAGCGGTTATCGTTTTTATGGTTTGAACCGCATTATAAAAATACTGCTCGTCAAGACCATTTAATATTAAGTTTTTCCATCGCGAAGCGACCTGGAACGGACCATCCAGATCGCCGAGTATGGTTCCGATCATGAAATTCTGCGTAAGGCGCAATTCCTCTTCGCTAACAGGGGTTCGCCGCAATATCTCCATTTCCCGGTACGCTTCTGTTATCGTGTCTTCGCTTACCTCCCGGCCGGCTTCCGTGCTGATCATCCATCCGCTTTGATGGACATGGTTCAGCAGGAAACTGTATATGCCATAGGTATACCCCTTATCTTCCCGGATATTGGCCATTAGCCGCGAACCAAAATAGCCGCCATAAATATTGTTCAGGATCGTCGCCTTCTGAAAATCGGGATGCTTCCTGTTGGGAAAATGTCGCGCTATCCGTATAGCCGCCTGTACGCCTTGTTCATCATTTATCACGCGGTATTTTTTTTGAGCCGCAGGCGCAAAATCATACGTCAACTCCTCTGCATCGCCATGAAACGAACGCAGCGGCAGCCTGCCGATCTCTTTTTCGAGCAGGTCGACCAGGTTATCGGGCAGTTTACCCGCCGCCATGATCATACAACTGCCCTGACGGTAATAGGTATTATAGAAACGCAGCAGGTCTTCCCGCCGCAAAGCCTCATAATCTTCCGGGTTGCTGTATTTTCCATATGGATGCGCTTCTCCGAACAAATAGGCGTCGATCAGACGGGAGGCGACAAACTCACATTTCTTTAGATTCACGGTCAGCTTCTGGCGGGAGTTCTGAATAAAAATATCCAACTCTTTCTCAGGATAAACGCTGTCTGCAATGATCTCCGATACCGCTGGTATCAGCTTCCCTATATGTTTGCTCAGGCAATGCAGGGATATTTCGGACGTCTCATTATAACAGCTCCGGTTCAGGTAAGCGCCATAATATTCAAAATGTTCGCTGAGCGCAAAAGCCGAAGAACGGGAGGTCCCGTTCTTTAAGAGATAGTTCGTCGCGGCGGCAAGCGTCTTTTTGTCTTCATAACAATTGCCGGCCTTGAATATCCAGTTGATCATGAGGGCGTCTTCCGTGCCCATGTTTAACGCATATACCTCCACGCCATTG
>JAEUVR010000028.1 GCA_016786785.1 Chitinophagaceae bacterium | reverse complement strand
TATCGCGATAGTCGTATCAACCGCATCTTTGAAGGCACCAACGAAATCAACCGGTTGTTGATCGTAGATATGGTGCTTAAAAGGGCGATGAAAGGGCGGCTCGACCTGATGGGGCCGGCGACCGCCGTATCCAAAGAGCTGATGAGCATTCCCGATTTCGGCGCGGAAGAAGAAGGCATTTTTGCACAGGAGAAAAAAGCGATTGTCAATTTCAAAAAAGCCATTTTGATGACGGCTGGCGCCGCCGTTCAGAAATTAATGACCAAGCTGGAATCGGAGCAGGAGATCCTGATGCATGTAGCGGATATGGCTATCGAAACGTTTATTGCGGAATCGGCTTTGCTCAGGACGATTAAACTGGTAGAACAGAAAGGTGAAGAAGCTTGCCGTTTTGAGATCGATATCATGCAGACCTACCTCTATGACGCCGCAGACAGTATCTATAAGCATGGCAAGGATGCTATCAACGCCTTTGCTTCAGGCGATGAGCAACGGATCATGCTGCTCGGCATTAAACGTTTTACAAAACCTCCCTTATTTGATAGCAAGAGCGCCAAAAGAAGGATCGCCGCAAAACTGATGAGCGATCGTAAATACCCGTTATAAACAATTTATTAATTATTTAATTCCATTATTTGTGCGTAATTCATCCCGAAGAACATTTATTTCCAAAGCCGGCAAAACTGCTCTTGCCGGTAGTTTAGGTATATTTGCCCTAAACAACGATTCGTCTATGACCGCAAAAACTATGTTTGTCCACCATGTATATTTCTGGCTGAAAAACCCGGATAGCCAGGAGGACCTGCAAAAATTAATCGAGGGATTGAAAAAGCTTGGCAAAATAAAGACGCTGAAGATGTTCCATCTAGGCAAGCCTGCTGATACCAATCGCGACGTAATTGATCGTTCCTATTCCATATCCTGGCTGAATATTTTCGATAGCAAGGAAGACGAGGAAAAATACCAGACGGACCCTATTCATCTGAAGTTTGTTGAGGAATGCAGCCCGCTTTGGAAAAAAGTGGTAGTATATGATTCCGTCGATGTATAATATCGCGCATAATTTCTGGCTTTTACTTGCCGGTCGCGGGCATGAGGGGTTGTTTTTACCCGTAGGGACCGGGATGATAAAATATTTCCCGGCGCCTGTTTTTGCCGCGCTGCTGTTCTGCTCCTGTAGTTCCCTGCGTCAACCTTCGGTTAAGGATGATGGTAAGATTGAGTTGATGTTCGTTCAGGTGAACGACGTATATGAAATTGCCCCTGTATCCGGCGGAGCGCACGGAGGCATGGCCAGGATAGCGACGATCAAAAAGGAGCTGAAAAGATCAAATCCGAATGTTTTCCTGACAATGGCGGGAGATTTTCTAAGCCCGTCGGTATACAACAGCCTTCAGCATGAGGGAAAACGGATCCGCGGCAGGCAGATGGTCGACGCGATGAATGCCGCCGGGTTTGACCTTGTTGCATTTGGAAATCATGAATTTGACATTACGGAAGAAGAGTTACAGAGCAGGTTAAATGAATCGTCTTTCAAATGGATCGCCTCAAATGTCTTTCATAAATCCGGCGATTCCGTAGTCGCGTTTAAAAAGGTCAGGGATGGCCGCATCGAAGAGCTGCCGGTTACGCTGATGGTAACGGTATCGGATGCGGATGGAACCAGGGCAAGGATCGGGTTGATCGGCGCTACCATTACCTCTAATAATGCAGATTATGTAAAATATGCCGACCCGGTATCAACCGCTGTCTACCTGTATAACCAGATCAAGGATTCCTGCGATGCCGTGATTGCTCTCACCCACCAGACCCTCGGCGAAGATATCCGTTTGGCAGAAGCAATACCCGGCCTTGCCCTGATCATGGGCGGCCATGAGCATGACGGGCGATTTAAGAAAACCGGCAATACCTTTATTACGAAAGCGCATGCCAATGCGCGCACGGCATATATCACCCGGCTGCGGATCAACAAAACGAATAAGGTTGTGGAAGTCATTCCTGAATTAAGGGAGCTGGATGAAAAAGTAAAAATGGACAGCTCTACGACGGTCGTGGTAAAAAAATGGATGGATATCGCCGATGAAAATTATTCGGCGCTGGGCTTTGATCCTAAGGATATCATTCTTTCCTCAGGCGATTCGCTGGATGGAAGGGAAGCGATCATCCGGCGCGGCCCGACAAATTTTACCTCGCTGATCGTTTCTGCGATGGCTGAAGCCTGCCCCGCCGCCGATATGGTCATCATGAATGCCGGCTCTATCCGCCTGGATGATGTGCTCTATCCTCCCATATCGCAATATGATATTTTAAGAAGCCTGCCCTTTGGCGGGTCGATTCGCGAAGTGGATATGAAGGGCGAATTATTGAAGAAAGTATTGGATACGGGTCTTATTAAGAACAGAACCAGGGGATCGTTTCTGCATTATTATCCCGTGAGAGACCATATTGAGCCGGAAGCCGTATACCGCGTGGCGTTGACTGATTTTTTATTGAAAGGCCTTGAAACCAATCTCCGGTTTTTAAATAAAGACAA
>JAEUVR010000016.1 GCA_016786785.1 Chitinophagaceae bacterium | reverse complement strand
ACCATTTCTCCCGGAATTGTTTTCTTGCTTCTTTATCGAAAGGATTTCTTCCAAAGAAACCCATTCCAAAATCTCTTGTTGTCATCATGTAGTTTTTTATTTAGTTTGTTTCTTTAAGAGCGCTCTTACTTATGAAGACAATTGAAGAGGGAAAATATTTTATACGCAGTCCTGTTTTTTTCGCTTGTTACCTCTTGCCAGGCTTTTCCAGGCCATATTTTCCGTCAGATCAGGGGGGAAACCTTTTCGGGCAGCCTGATTTTCAGCCGGTTCATGTTATTATGGATCGCGGCGCCGCCGGGCGCTTCTTTCCTCCAAAAATCCGATCTTGCTCCTGTTGCAGGGTCAAACAAACAATGGGGCTTATTGTCTTGATATGCGGCGGGAAATGGGACCTCTGACGGCCCGGCAACCCCTTTGAGGAGCGCCCTATGATACGCCGGCGCCCGGGGATCAAAGCAGGCAGGGAGTTGAGCAAAAAACCCGGCGACAGCTCCAAAGCTGTTAAGCCGTACTTATCCTTTATGCAAGCATGCAACGATATTCCTGATATCCCAAAAATCAGTTGCCGCTTTTTAACAACACGGAATGCCTGCCCAGTTTCCTGGTTTCGGGCTTACCCTCTATACCGTTATCAAGATAGGTAGCGGTTAGTACATAAACGCTTTTGCCGGGGTTGGCGGTTGGCTTTTCTATTGTCTTGAATGTTCCCGATACGCCGGGCAAATAGAACAGGTTGGGATTGGCATTGTTCGCAATGATCCAGCGCACCATTTGCGCCGCTTCTTCTGCTTTGAGTCCCGGATGGGGGGGCATACTTATATCTCCCCATACCCCTGACGAACCGTTAAGCACTTTTTTTGACAGCATGTCCACCTGCGTATTGCCCGGATAACGATGGGCGATCAGGTCAAAGGATGGTCCGATCAGCTTAGTTTTTGACGCATGGCAATTGAAACAATCCGATTTTTTTATCAGGGATAATCCGGGATGTTCGGTTGAAAGCTTTGATTTGTCAGACAAATACTTCTTAGCCTTAACGGAATCAGCATAATAAACTACTTCCAGCAATACTTCATTGGCGGAAATTTCATTAAACTCCGAAGCTCCGTCTTCCTTATCCACCACATTTATTTTATAGCGGACCATAGTATTCCAATTGAATTTTCCGTTTGCGCCCGGGACCTCGATGGAAAGTTTGGGCGCATTATTTTCGACCAGCTTGCCTTCAGTCGTAGAAACAACCGATCTATCTGTAAACCCAGTGAGAAAATAACCGCAAAAAAAAGCAGAAGCCATTATGGCCAAAGTAGTTTTCATATCTCTTTCTATATCTATTAATTTCTTATAAAGAACTCGCCAAAGATAAGTCCGCAGGCTTTATGATTAGCTTTTATGCATACGCTTGCTTAATCGCGTTGGACAGGCTCAGGCCTTATGGATCTCATCGGCTACCCTATTAGCCGATCTTGTAGCGGCTTCTGTACCCCGGGATAGCGTATCTGCATAAGCGCCTGCAAAATATATCCGGCCATGAGGTTTAATGACGCCAGGCCAGAACTTATGCAATTCACCAATAGGGAATGAGAGCCTTTCACAGGTAGAAGCAAAAGCCTCCTTGGTCCAGTCTTTGCCAAGCGCCTGTTCAATAGTGTCTTTGCCGGGATAAACCTCCCGAAATGCCGCCAGGGCTCTCTGCGGCGAGATTCCTCCGGGCCCTGTGGCCAGTAAGATAACCCTGTGCGTATCTACTTCGTTTGTCGATTCCCAAACATTGTATAGCTCTCCTGAACCTACGGCGATGTTTACGGTGCCGACGCCGTCTTCCAACCAGAATTTTGAGCTTGCCTGGAACACGAATCGCTGGTAAGAGCTATACATGAGGTTATCAAAAATATATTGTCTTTCCGGCGGCACGGCGGGTTCTATGGGCATATTTCGAAATGCCGGAAGGGGGATACAGTTGACATAATAATCAGCCGACATTTCCTTTTCTTCATTGAATCGCTTATAGGTCACCGATACCCCATCATTATTATGCCTGATGGATAATATCGGCGCGTTCAGCCAAACCCGTTTGCCTAGTCTTTTGGCGAAGGCATTGGGCAGCATTTGGTTGCCGCCTTTCAGCCGGTATATATCCGTTTCATTGCGGGATATTTTCCGCATGCGATATACGGCGGCAGTCCATAAGCCAAACAAAGCGGAATAATTGCTCCCGCCAAGAAAACCCAGCGCAGCCTTCGACGCGCCTTCTTTTTTATAGATATCCGACATGGGGATCTTATCAAGATCATCATATCCCACATTAAACGGCTGGAATTCATCGGTGAACTTGTCGAGGTACTTTTCCGTAAACAGGGAAGAGAAATCCCACCAGGGATGCTCAGTTAAATATTTCACCTCTCTTTCATTCAGGCCAAACCCTTTCAACACTTTAGGATCGGCAAGCATTTCCTCTGAATATAACTTCCCTCCCATTCTTCTCAATAATTTATCCCTCCTGGGGTAGGGCACAACGTCAAGGTTGAACTCCTTGGTATATCCCCAATATAGATCATAGCCTCCCCGGGTAAAATGTTCCTGTCCGTAATCCGCATAAAGCCCGTCCGACAAGCCATCATGCGCAGTGAGCACATGCCCGCCATGTCTTCCTGACGCTTCCAGCACGACCACCTCATGTCCTTTCTTCATTAATTCATAAGCGCAGCAAAGCCCGGCCATGCCTGCGCCTCCAACAATGATTTTTTTGGCTGCGCCTGTTTTATTGATCTTAAATGCAGCATCTTTATTGACAGGCTGGCCAACGGCATCATTGGCTACGGCGTCATTCAATAATACCGCTCCCATGCCTCCCATTAATGTCTTCTTGATAAACTTTCTTCTTTCGATATTGCCCATGGTAGATTTATTTATGTTATACAATTTAAGATTGTTTAACGCGCGAAACTTAAAAATCACCGGCAACGGTTTCGTTGATGCGTTCCAATACCTAAGCGAAGAAAGGATCTATCCCAGTCTATGACCGCGCCCGCTCAGCTCAGCATGTTGCCCAGCCTGGGGCAAAATCTAAAATAGCCGGTCCACAGGTTTTCATACTTTGTGTTTCTCTATTTTGTTAGTACCTTTCTTCCTCGCTTTCCTTTCTTAAAAATTTAATTTCTTAACCAGATCCTTATGGTTTATAAGAACACGCATTTCACTTCCGTTCGGAAAGTCTTTTTATCTGCCATTGTTTTTTCCTTCGTTATTGCTTCCTGTAAATCAAAAGATGAGCAGTATACTACCTGGTCAGTTTACCGGGGCGATGAAGGAAGCAGGGCCTATTCCGCGCTGGATCAAATCAATACCGACAATATCAATGAGCTTGAATTAGCCTGGACCTATCATACAGGAGATGGAAGGGAAGGCAATTTTTCTTCTATCCAATGCAATCCCATCATGGTAAATGGCATGATGTACATTACCTCTCCCCAGTTGAAGCTGATTGCCCTGGAACCTGCTTCAGGAAAGGAGATATGGAAATTTGATCCTTTCAGGGAAAAGAATGCCACAGGCGTCAACCGCGGGGTTGTTTACTGGGCTGAGGGCGACGATAAAAGAATATTCTTTTCGGCAGGTTACTACCTGTATGCCCTCAACGCCGATGACGGCTCTTTTAAGATGGATTTCGGCAATGGCGGAAAAATAGACCTTCGCGAAGGCCTGGGCCGGGATCCTGAAAAACAGGAAGTAGACGCCAGCTCGCCCGGGATCATTTATAAAAACCTGCTTATTCAGGGATCCTCGTTAGGCGAAGGATATGAAGCAGCGCCGGGATTTATAAGAGCATACAATGTAAAAACAGGAAAGATCGAATGGACCTTTCATACCATTCCCCAGCCCGGCGAATTTGGTTATGATACCTGGGAAAAAGATAACTATTTGTATACCGGCGGCGCCAACGCCTGGGGTGGCATGTGCCTCGACAGGGATAGAGGAACCGTATTCATTCCTACAGGCTCCCCTGGATTCGATTTCTATGGCGGCAACCGCAAGGGAGACAATCTTTTTGGCAACTGCCTGATCGCGCTGGATGCCGCGACAGGCAAACGCAAATGGCATCAGCAACTGGTGCATCATGACCTGTGGGACTATGACCTGCCGGCTCCTCCTACCTTGGTAACCATTAATAAGGAAGGTAAAAAGATTGACGCCGTAGCGCAGATCACCAAAATGGGCATGGTGTTTATTTTTGACAGGGATAGCGGCGAACCTGTTTTTCCTATTGAAGAAAGACCCGTTCCGGCATCCGATCTGCTGGGAGAAGCCTCTTCTCCTACGCAACCTTTCCCGGTGAAGCCCGCCCCTTTTTCCCGACAACATTTTACCGACGATTCTATTACTAACATCTCCGACAGCGCTTATCTTTTCGTCAAAGAGAAGGTGAAGAACGCCCGCAAAGGCGGAATATATATGCCGCATAGCGTCCAGGGAACCGTACAGTTTCCCGGCACCCGCGGAGGCGGGGAATGGGGAGGCGCTTCGTTTGACCCCGAAACCGGCATGCTGTATGTAAATGGGAACGAGGTTCCGATGTTGATCAGTATGAAAAAAATATCGGCTGATGATAAGCGTATGAGTATGGGCGAAAGGATATTTGCGATCAATAATTGTACGGAATGCCATGGGGCAGACCGATCTGGCAACGGTATATTCCCCGCGCTAAGGGAGCTTTCAAAAAAATACGATGAGGCCCAGATAACCGATCTACTCAAAAACGGCAGGGGACAGATGCCTGCTTTTCCGAACTTAAGCGATACGGAAAGAAGCGCCCTGGTTAATTTTCTATTGGACAGAAAGGAAAACCCTGAAGCGGCGGGAGCAGCACAGGATACGACGACAGGCATTCGTTACGTGCATAGCGGATGGACGCCATTAACAGACCAGGACGGGTATCCAGGCGTAAAGCCGCCCTGGGGAACCCTGAATGCCATCGACCTCAATAAGGGAGAGATCGTATGGAAGGTTCCCCTGGGAGAATATCCCGAATTGATGAAAAAAGGGTTGCCCGCCACGGGAACCCCTAATTTAGGAGGCGCCGTAACGACTGCCGGCGGGCTGGTATTCATCGCCGCCACTAAAGACGAGAAATTCAGGGCGTTTGATAAAACAACCGGCAAGCTGTTATGGGAATATAAACTGCCCTACGGAGGCTTCGCCACCCCCGGCTCTTACTTAGTAGACGGAAAACAATATATTGTTATTGCCGCCGGCGGAGGAAGCAAGGTGGGTTCCCCATCAGGCGACGCGTACCTGGCGTTTCGTTTAAAGGCTAAATAAAAAGTCCGACGTCTTAGCGAGCCTCAACCATGGATAGTTGGAAAACGATTGGGTAGCCTAACGAATCTTAACGCCCGAAAACTTGCAATTAAGGTTAAGCGGCCAGATACCGTTACAAACGATCAGGACGGTAACTGCAGATCTTCTCAAATAAGCGGTTATGCGGACCTTAACAACCTAAACGTCCGGATTTAGGAAAAATTTATATGAAAAGGTTTTAATCTTTAGCAAACCATAACAGTCTGATCATAATGATAAACGCGGGATACGGGGATTGTATTTCTGCTGAGCCCCCTGAAGCAATAACCGTCTGATCATATCGATGACCGGCAATAATCCGGCTTGCCATTCGTTTTAATATTTAACCTAATTGAATAAATCCGCATATGCCATTAATCCGTTTTTCCTTTCTGACCCTGGCAATAGGTATATTGCTGGCTGGTTGCCAGAAGGAACTGAGCCTGGAACTCAGCAGCGAGTACATTAAGCAAGCCAATGAATTAAAGGAACTGGTTAAAGGGAAACCCTTTCGCCTGGTCGACTTCTACTCAAACATTCCTATCGACTATATTGAAGACGACGGAGAAATAAAGTTGGAAACCGATCTCTGGGGATATGTGAGCGGCTACCTGCGCGACGACCGGTACCTGCTTTACGATAATTACACCCTGGATATCATACAAAACGACCTTAAAATACCCGGCTCTGCCGAAGAAGTATTGTCCAGAACCTATGCCATTGGCACGGATGCAAATGGCGTTTTCATGAGATTCCTCGACTACCAGTACAATGCGCTGACTTACCGGCTTCACGAAACCAGCGAGGATCATTTTATCCTTTCAATTTCCTGGAGCCAGGGCGCGACCCTTTACTCCCGGTATGAATTTGCGCCATAGCGGTTAAATGCATTTATTTTTATCTCAATCTTGATTTCCGATTTTAAGTGGATTGTTCTATTTTTGCTGCCCATTTAAGGAGATTAACCTTAGATAAGGCGGGGTAGCTCAGGCGGTTAGAGCGCAGGATTCATAACCCTGAGGTCCGGGGTTCAACTCCCCGCTCCGCTACTGTTCAAATGGCATTTAGAAAAAGGCGCATTTTAGGCGTCTTTTTTATTGTTTATCAGTCACTTATCATCAACATATAGTCGGTAAGGTTTAACTGAATGACGCTAAATACACATAGTCAAATCAAATATGAAGGTTCAACTCCCGTTCAGGCAAAATGAAAATTAATGCTTAAATGTCTGCC
>JAEUVR010000011.1 GCA_016786785.1 Chitinophagaceae bacterium | reverse complement strand
TACCGCTTTCAGCCGCATCCCTGTTTTTGAAGGCGGCGCAGATTATTACCTTGAAATGCTGGGGATCGACTTTCATTACCGCAGCCTAAGCCGCGGCGTGGCAGATACCCGCGATATTATTTATTTCCTCAGCGTGATAGGGCTATTCCTCGTCATCGCCCACCGGAACCTGATAAAACGGCGCGCATGAATAAACTGATGTCCTCAAAATATTGGTGGGTATTCCTGATCGCCGTTATTGCGGCGATCAATTATATAGCGTCCGTTTTTCATTACCGGGTCGACCTTACCCGGGAAAAAAGATATACGCTTTCCAACCCTACCAAGAGATTGCTTAAGGGGTTGAAGGAAGAAATTAATGTTACGGTCTTCCTGCAGGGCGATCTTCCCGCCGATTTCCGCAACCTGCGCAACAGCGCCGAAGAATTATTGCAGGAGTTCCGCGAACTTGCTCCCAACAAACTGAACATTAGCTTTAAAAGACCGGGAGAAGGATTGGAAGAAGAGGAAAAGATCGCTTACCAGCTTTATCTCGACAGCCTCGGCATCCGCCCCACCAATGTCAGGGTGCAGTTAAAAGCAGGGGAATCGCAGGAAGAGCGGCTTGTCTACCCTGGCGCCCTGGTTAGCGCAGACGGTCGTACGATGGCGGTAGACCTCTTGCAGGGACAGGATATGGGAGGAGGACTGCAAACGCTGAACATTGCCAATGCCCTGCTGGAGTATAAATTTGCCCATGCCATTCAAAAGCTCGTCCAGGAACGCGCGCCGGTAATAGGCTACCTGGTGGGCAATGGGGAAGCGCTTAGTTATAATGTGTACGACCTGATAGAAAAAACCCTCAAGCCTGCGTATGGATTCGGGTTCGCGCCGATCGACAGCCTTCCCGTCATCCCCCTCGATTTTGACGCCATCATCGTATTTAAACCCACGCAACGATTTACCGACGAGCAGAAACTGAAACTCGACCAGTACGTGATGCATGGAGGAAAACTGATCTGGATGATCGATAACCTCTACGCCGAAATGGACAGCCTTATGCGCGCGCAGAATGATTTTGTCGCATTCGACCGGGGATTGAATATCGAGGACCTTTTATTCCGATACGGCGTTCGCATTAACCAGGACCTCGTGCAGGACCTGCAATGCGATAAGATACCGCTGGCCGTGGGCAGCTTCGGCGACAAGCCCCAGATCGAACTGGTTCCCTGGCAGTACTTTCCTCTCCTGTCTTCTTATTCCGGTCATCCCATCGCTAAAAACCTGAATGCCGTATTGTCGATCTTCCCCAATTCCATAGATACGGTGGAAGCGGAAGGCATCCGCAAAACAACACTGCTGGCTACTTCTGCCCATTCCCGTACGCTGAGTACGCCCGCCATCGTTTCCCTGAACAGCGTTCGCAATGAGGATGATCTTAAACTGTTTAACCGCAGCCATATTCCGGTGGCCATGTTGCTCGAAGGAAAGTTTGCTTCGTTGTATGCGAACCGCCTCAGGCCCGGCCTGGCCGACAGCCTGAACAGGATCTATCATCAACCTTACCTGGCGGCTTCGGAAATGGAGAACCGGATGATCGTTATTGCCGATGCGGATATCGCCGGCAATGTAGTGACGCAGCAAGAAGGTCCCCTGCCGATGGGCATGAACCAGTTTACCAAAACCCAGTACGCAAATAAAGATTTTATTACCAACTGTATTGAATACCTTGTCAACCCCTCCGGCATCCTGTCCGCCCGCTCCAAAACGGTTACCCTGCGGTTGCTGGACCCTGCAAAAGTAGAAGCCGAAAAAACCCGTTGGCAGTTAATGAATGTTGGATTACCCGTTGCGGCAGTATTGCTGCTGGGGGCTATCTACCAGGCGATGAGAAGAAAAAAATTTGCGTTAAATAAATAAAAGCATGACTACCGACCAGTTAACTTATCTCGCATTTGGAGGCGTATTGATACTGGCCCTGGTATTTGACCTGGGGCTGCTTAGCAAAAAAACTTCGCATATCACCATGCGGAAAGCGTTGATGCAAACTATTTTCTGGGTAACGCTTGCGCTGAGCTTTATGTTTTTTGTATGGTATGAATACGGTCGGGAGATAGCTGTTGAATACCTGAGCGCCTATCTTACCGAATGGTCGCTGAGCATCGATAATATCTTTGTATTTATTCTCATTTTTTCCTTTTTCGGCGTAAAAGAAAAATATTATGCGCGGGTACTGTTATTGGGCATACTGATGGCCATCATACTGCGCGTGATCTTTATTACCATCGGCATTGCGCTGGTGGAAAGATTTCACTGGCTGCTCTATATCTTTGGCGTCATCCTGCTTATCACCGGCGTTAAGATGTTTTCCGCAAAGCATGACGAAGAAGTGGATCTCTCCAAAAACAAAGTGTATAATTTCCTGAAACGTTTCTTGCCGCTTGTCCCCGAGGATGGCGACGGTAAGTTCACCGTTCGCCGGGACGGCAAAAAATACTACACGACCATTTTTGTAGTAGTGGTCATGCTGGCTACCACCGATATCGTATTTGCGCTGGATTCCATTCCCGCCGTTTTCGGCATCTCCACGCATCGCGTGGTGATCTACACGTCCAATATATTTGCAGTGCTCGGATTGCGCTCCCTTTTCTTTTTACTGAAAGGGGCCGTAGGCAAGTTTTCCCACTTGCAGCAGGGCATTGCCGTTGTGCTGGTGTTTATCGGGTTAAAAATGCTGGCGGAAATATTTCATGTAAAAGTGCCGGTATATGTTTCCTTGCTGGTGATCATGGTATGCCTTACGGCTTCTGTTCTTTATTCGATATATGTCGACGGCAGGGAATCCGAGCCGCTGGAAGAGGGGCAGGATACGGATCTTCATTAGAATATGTTCATCATTAAAATTATTCATTGCGATACGCCTTCGGTCAAATAGCGTCTATTGTTAAGGGTGATATCCTTAATATGCCTGGGGACAGGGAGATCCGCGACCTGGCGCTGGACAGCCGGAAGATCGTTTTCCCCGAGACCGCTTTATTTTTTGCCTTAAAGGGACAGCGCCGCGACGGGTGGGATTTTATTCCCGACGCATATAAAAAAGGCGTTAGGAATTTTGTAATTGCCGCATCGTCCGGACCGTATATTCCGGGCGCCAATAGCGCGACGGAGAACCAACTCCCGCATATCCAGCAATCGGTTACGGAAGATGCGGAAGATGCAGCTATCATGGCAGAGCGCTATTCCCCGCATGCCTGGCAGGGGGTCGTTGATGGACTGAAAGACGCGAATACCACGACAGCGAACCAATTCCGACAGGACTGGGCATCGGTCATGGAAGACGCCAATATCATCGCGGTCGACGATCCACTGGACGCGCTGCAGCGTCTTGCTGCCTTCCACCGCAGCCAGTTTTCTATTCCCGTCATCGGCATTACCGGCAGCAATGGCAAAACCATCGTAAAGGAATGGTTGAACCAGGCGCTGGGCGACCGCTTCGCGATCGTGAGAAGCCCCAAAAGCTATAATTCCCAGATAGGCGTTCCGCTAAGCGTATGGCAGATGAACCCTTCGTTTACCCTCGCCATATTTGAAGCGGGCATTTCCCGCCCCGGCGAGATGAACCGGCTGCAACCCATCATCCGGCCGACCATCGGCGTATTTACCAATATCGGCGAAGCGCATGCCGAAGGGTTTTCCGACCTGCGCG
This sequence comes from Chitinophagaceae bacterium, assembly GCA_016786785.1. GTDB lineage: Bacteria > Bacteroidota > Bacteroidia > Chitinophagales > Chitinophagaceae > Flavitalea. Next base: position 5,279 of record JAEUVR010000011.1, on the reverse strand, counting down.
AAAAGATCAGGGAAAAACTGCAATTGTTTAAAGAAGCGAAGACCCTGGTCTACTGCAAAGACGCGCTTCCCCTTCGTGAAGAAATACTATCGTTCCGGGAACGATTGTCGGCCCGCGGCGCCGAACCTTTTGAAACGTTTGCCTGGAGCCGCGAAACAGCCGACGCCTCGCTGCATGTGCGGCAAATCGAAAAAGCCGACGGCCATACCACGCTGAGCGCCGCGTATGGTTCGGCATTTATCCGGATGGCCATCCCTTTTACCGACGACGCTTCTATTGAGAACGCCATCCATTGCTGGTGCGTTTTATTATGCCTCGGCGAAGAGGAAACGGCGATCCGCCAGAAAATGGCGGAGCTCCAGCCCGTGGCCATGCGGCTGGAACTGAAGAATGGCATAAACAATTGTTCGGTTATCAATGATAGTTATAGCGCCGACCTGAGCTCCCTCGCCATTGCCCTGGATTTCCTCGACCAGCAGGGGCGGCATGACAAACATACCGTCATCCTTACCGATTTTCTCGAAAGCGGCCGGAAGGAAGAAGAGCTGTATACGGCCATCGCGGAGGCGTTGGATCAGCGCCGTATCCATCGGTTTATCGGCATCGGCCCCGGCATGACGGCCAACAGGAAGGCATTTGAAGGAAACACAAACAGGGAGAACCTGTTTTTTGATTCCATGAACGTTTTTAAAGAACAGTTCCGCCGGCTACATTTTGCTAATGAGACCATCCTGCTGAAAGGCGCCCGCGTGTTCGGATTGGAAGAAGCCAACGACCTGCTGGAGCGGCAGACCCACCAGACGGCGATGGAAATAGACCTTGGCGCCTTATCGCATAATCTGCGCGTTTACCAGCGCTTGCTGCATCCTTCCGTTAAGCTGATGGCGATGGTAAAGGCATTTTCGTATGGTAGCGGCCGTTATGAGGCTGCGTCCGCCCTACAGTTTAATAAAGTAGACTATCTCGCGGTGGCTTATGTCGATGAAGGAGTCGATCTCAGAAAAGGAGGGATCAGCCTGCCGGTCATGGTGATGAATACCGATATCCGTTCCTTCCCCGCCCTGGCGCAATATCATCTCGAACCGGTAGCGTATTCGCCTGGTATGTTAAAAGCGCTGGGCGAATTCCTCAAAAAAGAAGGGTTGAGCCGGTTTCCGGTACATATAGAATTAGAGACCGGCATGAACCGATTGGGCTTTACGCAGGACGACCTGCCGTTATTGCTCGAAGCGGCGCAGTCGGGGCTCTTCCGCATACAGAGCGTTTTCAGCCATCTTGCGGCCAGCGAAGATCCTGCGATGGACGATTTCACCAATCGTCAGGCCGGCCTTTTCAGGGAACTGTCGGATCAACTTAAGCAGGCGCTGGACTATCCCGTGCTCCGGCACCTGCTCAATACTTCCGGTATTCTCCGTCATCCCCATCTTCAGTTCGATATGGCGCGGCTGGGAATAGGATTATACGGCATACCATCCGGCAACGACCTGGGCCTGCAGCAGGTTTCCACGTTAAAATCTACTATCGCCCAGATCAAATCGCTGAAAGCCGGCGAATCCGTCGGCTATGGAAGGGCGGGCGTGGTTAACCGGCCGTCCAGGATAGCCACGGTGCGGATAGGGTATGCCGACGGATACCACCGAAGATTGGGCAATGGCAGGGGAAAGATGCTGGTGAAGGGAGCGCTTGCGCCAACGATAGGGAATATCTGCATGGATATGACCATGATCGATATAACGGATATCCCTGATGTAAGAGAGGGCGATGAGGCGACGGTATTTGGCAAATCCCTGCCCGTAGAACAGGTGGCGGCATGGGCGGAAACCATTCCTTACGAGATCCTGACCGGCGTATCGCAACGGGTGAAAAGGGTTTATTTCCAGGATTAAGCTGGGTATTCCCGGGTTGACCAAGTAAAAAACCCGTTTCCCCTGGTTAAACATTGTCTCCTCAATATCTTGCTCTTCTTAGTCAAAGAGGTCTTTTCGGGGACTAAATACTGTATCTTCCGCAGCTTTAATTCCAGGCGTAAAAGCGTTTATTTCGGGGATTAAACTGATGGACATTATCTTATCTTTGGAGCACAAAACGTTTTTTATTGTGAAGAGCAGAACGGTAGTATTTATAATTCTGGCTATCATCATTGCAGATCAGGCGTTGAAAGTATGGGTCAAGACCCATATGCTTTATCACGAACAGATCTTTGTTATAAAACCCTGGTTCCGTTTGTTTTTCATTGAAAACGAAGGGATGGCCTGGGGTTGGAAGTTCGGAGGCGAATGGGGGAAGATGGCGCTTACCCTTTTCCGGCTGGTAGCGGTCGTATTCGGCGTATTTTATATCAGGGATATTGTGAAGAAAAACCTGCCGCTGGGTTTTATTGCTTGCGTAGGGATGATCTTTGCCGGCGCCCTGGGCAACCTGATCGACAGCCTTTTTTATGGGATGATCTTCTCCGGAAGCGAACTGGGAATGCCCCTGGCGAGCCTTTTCCCGGAAGGAGGCGGGTATGCAGGATTTTTACACGGCAGGGTAGTAGACATGTTGTATATGCCCGTTATCGACGACAAACTGTTGCCTTCCTGGATTCCCATTTGGGGAGGAGAGCGGTTTACCTTTTTTTCGCCTATATTTAATATTGCAGACGCATCCATATCCATTGGCGTAATTGCCATACTGATATTTCAGAAGAAATTTTTTAAGAAACATCCTCACGAAGAGCCTCGTCCAACCGTCGAACCGAATAACCGCGTCAATGATCCCGCCGAAGTAGCGTAGATGCGTTGGCGTTATACCGCTTGCGGTCAACCAGGTTAATCAATTAAAAATTTCGATCGATGAGAATGATCAAACATGTTTCCCTATGTCTCGCGGCCCTGATGATTTTCTTTTCCTGTAAGAAAGAAACAAGCGTGGAAGTTGGCGACGAGCTCCCTATTGAAGGGAAATGGGAGTTTAAAGTTCCCGGTGAATCATACCAGGGGCCGTTGGATTCGGCTTATATCTATAATTATGGCCCCTACCAGGAGCTTTTCCTGATTGGCAGCGCGCCGGATGTGAAGGGAGAGCTGATCATAAGGGCAATAGGTCTTGAGATAACTCCCGGCTCCTATAAAAATCCCGCCGCTCTTTTTATATATGGAGAAGACGGCATTCCGCTTTTCATGAATGATCCTTCCATAGAAGATGAGTTCACGATTACGATCACTTCGCTGGACTCTGTTTCCATATCCGGAACATTTTCTGGAAAGGTCCTGGACGGACAGGGCAATGAAAAAATGCTGACCGATGGAAAGTTCACCGCTATGTTGACCAAGGGGGTCGAACAACCTCCGCAGATCGTTCTCGGTCAGTTAACGTTGTGGTCGAAAAATGTATGTCCGGGAGAAGGGATAGAAATAACGATAGGCGACCAGTCGGGTTTTATTACCCAGGCCCTGGATAGCGAGCCCTCCTGCGGAGGCGACGGAACGATCACCATTGTGCTTCCCGTAGGTCATTATACCTTCAAAGCGACTTGCGGAGACAAAACCGCTGATTATGAGGTGGATATTACCGAAAATCAATGCACGGTAATGGAAATCGGTCTGGCTAATTTTCCGGTATTTACGGATTATTTCCCCGATATGGAAGGCTTGAACTGGGTTTACCAGGATGCGGCCAATACGGCTGAAACGGCCACGACCGTCAGTTCCGAAATAGAACAAATAAACGATATTCCCTACCATAAGTTTACGGACCTCAGCGGTAAAACAAGGTATTACCGTAAGAATAACAATGAGTATTACGAGTATGGAACGCCCGATTATGGCGGCGTAACCGATGCGCCCACGATTGAATATGTTTTTTTAAAGGATAATGCTCCGGAAAATACTTCCTGGGAAACGGCTGTATTTGATTTAACGGTGGCGCAGATACGCGTCAAGGGAAAACTCAGGTTTACGATCACAGGCAAGGATTTCAGTCGACCCATCGGGGGTAAGTCCTACGATAACCTTATTGAGGTGTTTACGGAAATGTTGATTTCCATTAATGGCGGCGTTAGTTTTACCACGGCAGGTTTTTATACTACTGTTTATGCGAAGGGTATCGGCGTGGTTTATGCGGAGATCCCTAAACCTTATCCCGATCCGAATACGCAATGGGAGATTAAAAATTATTTTCTGAATCCGTAGATAGCGGCGGCGGATAGCCCCGGAAGCATTTAGGGTTTCCCTGAAACTTGTTAGCGGAACTTGTCTTTTTTGTTGACCTGGTTTTTCGTCGGCGTACGATGCGCTGAATCCTAATGCCAATAGTCTCCGGTATTTAATCGGGACATTCCCGCAGAGCGGGTCAACCGAAGCCGACTGTGGTTATTTGGTTTTCAACATCATCTTGTTAATGATCTTCTGGTTAACCTCAACCCTTAAGACATAAGCGCCTTTGCTCAGCGCCGAGAGTCCGTCTATGACAATGGGCGTTATGCCCCTGGTAACTTTCATATTCAGCTTCCTGATCAGTTTACCGTAATTGTCGAAAAGGGAAACCACTGCCGGCGCGTTTTCTATCGCTTCGAGATCAAAGGAAATCTTATCGTTGAACGGATTGACCAGCGAGCGGATGCCTGGTTCGGGCATATTGCTGATGACGATGGTCCGGGTATAAACCTGTTGTTCTCCCTCGATTATTTTCACCCTATACTGCGCGGGCTGCGTCAGCGCGCCGAGATCGGTAAAGGAATAGGTCCTGCTGCTATTCGTGGCGCCGGCTCCGCTGATCCTGCCAACGCGATAAAACAGCCGTCCGTTATCGCTGCGCTCTATTTCGTATGTTGTATTGGCGGCTTCATTGCGGACAGTCCATTCCAGTTGGGCGTGTTTGCCTGCAAGCCGGCCTGAGAGCTTAACTGCATTCGATTCCAGTACATTGTTACAATTGTTTACCATGATGATCAACCTTGCCGTATCCTGGAAAGAACATTCGGGATCGTCAAGGTTCTGCGCCGTTGAAGCGACCGTAAAGCGATACTGGCTCAGGTGGTCGGAGCTATCGGCAATTTTTGAGGCGGGAACCATGTACGCCACATAGGTTCCTGACATGTCGGGCGTGGCTTCGCCGCTGGCGGGGACTGTCCAGCTTACCCCGCCGTCTGTGCTTTTCTCCCACCGGTAATGGTTATAGTTTCTAAAGAAAGAAGTTACGGTAGTATTGATGTCCATCTGGCTTCCGATGCATATCTGCGAGTTGTTGCTGGGCACCATGGTCAGCTCGGGATTACAGCTCACAAGGGCGATATCGTC
>JAEUVR010000442.1 GCA_016786785.1 Chitinophagaceae bacterium | reverse complement strand
TTCCCTCGCCTGCTCTGTGGCCATTTTCACATTCTCAAAAGGCTGTATGCGGTTGATCACGCGCTGCACTTCGGGGTCCAGGTCCTGAACCCCATAACTGATCCGCCTGAAACCCAGGGAAGCCAGCATATCAAGATGCTGTCTGGTCGTATTATTGGGATGGCCTTCGATGCTGAATTCATGCTGAGGATGCACAATACTGTATTTCACCAGTATATTAAACAGCCGCCGCAGGTTCAAAGGCGAAAAAAAAGTGGGGGTGCCGCCGCCCAGGTGTATCTCCCGTATTACAGGCGTCTGTCCCATCAGCTTCCGGTATTGCCGCCATTCTTTCTCGATCGCCTGCAAATACGCTTCCTCGACCGAATGGTTCTGGGTGATCCGCTTATTACAACCGCAATAAGAGCATAGCGATTCGCAAAACGGAAGATGAACATATATGCTTATTCCCCCTGCGGCGTTATTTGCAGAGAATTGTTCCGCAAACCGCCGCCGCCAGCTGCCCGCGTCAATATGATCGTCCCAGAAAGGAACGGTCGGATAGCTGGTATACCGGGGGACGGGCTGATTGTACTTTTTTATCAAAAGAGGATTCATCAAACAAAAATATATTTAGCGGCAGGCGTCAAATATGATACAGGTTATCAAAGCATAAGACATTTGTCATGTCGGCAATCTACAAAAACCGTCCTCCCCATACCGCTGATCTTCATCAGTTGGCCAAATGATCAAAATCAGGAATTTCGGCCCGTTCTGTCATGGCTAAGTCACGTAGCTAAAAATACTTTTGTTACACAAACAACAAAAAACATTATGAGCATCCCTATTCGCAACGAAGACAATCACCTGTCTTCTACGGAAGCAGCAATCCAGGAGCCGGAGGAAAACAAGGACCGGTTTTTCCCATCCGGCGCCATTGCTTTTTTTATAAGCCTGGTCATCCTTACGCTCCTGTTCTGGTATGGAATCTATTTTTTAATGATTGAAAGAACCTAACACATCGACTTATGAAAATGGATAAAATTGAAAAAAGGGTCATCATCTCATCGTTGTTATTAATGAGTCTCTTCGTGTTTTCGCTGCTATATGCCAAAAACAAATACAAAACCGACGTTCCGGAATGTCTTCCATACGACAAAGCCTATACGGAGCCAAAGGTGAATCAACTGGATGAGAAAACATACCAGGTATTTTCTGTCGCCTCCATGTGGCAGTTTCAACCTTCCGAAATATATATACCGGTAGGCAGCGAAGTGGATTTTTACCTGACATCCAAAGACGTAGTGCATGGATTTAACATCGCTCAAAAAAACATAAACATGATGGCCGTGTACGGCGCCATTAATAAAACATCGGTAAAATTCGACAAACCGGGCGTATATGATATTGTATGCCATGAATACTGCGGCGTAGGCCATCAGAACATGCGCGCGCAGGTAATCGTAAACTATCCGAGATCAAAATAAAAGAAAGGCTATATGCAAGTAACTAAAACGTTCAAACGAATCATTTTCCTCGAGCTGGCTATCCCGGTGGCCTTACTGACGATAGGCATTTACCACGGCCTGATGCAAACCATTTACCGGGCCGGCGTATTAAAAGAGACCTCGTTTGCCAAACTGGATTATTACCAGGGGCTCACCCTTCACGGCGTGATCAATGCGCTGGTGCTGACCACTTTTTTTGCCGTCGCGTTCGGACATGTAACGCTAACCTTTTATTTCAAAAAGGAGCCTAACAAGAAACTGATGTGGCTGAGCTTTATCCTGATGCTGTCGGGCGTCCTGATGGCAGCCTGGGCAATGTTGGCGGGCAAAGCGTCCGTATTATACACCTTCTATCCGCCGCTAAAAGCGCATCCGCTGTTTTACCTGGGCGCCACCCTCCTTATTGCAGGATCCTGGATACCTTTGTTTGACTGGGCGGTTATGTATACCCGGTGGAAGAAAGAAAACCCCGAGACCAAAACGCCATTGGCCGTATTAGGCACCCTGATCAATTTTACCATATGGTTCGTCTGTACATTAGCGGTAGCGTATGAAACGCTGGTATTGCTGATCCCCTGGTCGATGGGTTGGACTACGACGGTAAACGTTAGCCTGGCAAGAACATTATTCTGGTTCTTTGGACATGCGCTGGTATATTTCTGGTTGCTGCCCGCTTATATCATGTTCTATACCATACTGCCTAAGGTTGCCGGCGGCAAACTATACTCCGACCTGGCCGGCCGCATTGCATTATTTCTTTTCCTGATATTCTCCATACCCGTAGGCGTACATCACCAATACAGCGATCCTACCATCCAGCAAGGCGTGAAATTTTTTCATGGTCTGCTTACCTATGGCGTAAGCATCCCCAGTTTTATCACCGCGTTCACTATCGCGGCATCCCTTGAATATGCAGGCAGGAAAAGAGGCGGAAAAGGCTGGTTTGGATGGATGAACAAATTACCCTTTTTCGACGAAAACCGATTTTTATTCGCCTACTTCATAGGAGGGCTGATCCTGTTCATCTTCGGAGGCGTAACGGGTATTGTCAATGCATCTTACTCCCTGAACAACGTGGTGCACAATACCGCCTGGCTTCCCGGCCATTTTCACATGACCGTAGCAGGTCCCGTTTTCCTCAGCATTGTAGGCATGAGCCTCTACCTGTACTCGAAGATGAGCGGCAAAAGGATATTTATGCCCAAGCTGACAACGATCATCCCTTATTTATGGGTAATCGGCATGCTCATCTTTTCCTTCGGCATGAGCTGGGGCGGACTAAGAGGCGAGCCCAGACGCACCAACCTTGGCGTTACTTACCTCAATCCCGATAGCGAGCTGTTTCGCAGCGACTGGGTGCCGACTACTACCATGGCGATGCTCGGAGGCATTATCATGTTCATTGCCGGCATGCTGTTCATCGTCATATTTTTTGGCACCATGTTGCATAAAAGATCTGCCGAGCCGGTATTGACCATCCCTGTCAGCGAAGCATATCACGATGAAAAAAGAGTTCCTCTATTTGACAGGTTTAAACCCTGGATCATTGCCATGGTCATCATCATCCTGATCTCTTATGTGCCGGCGCTGATGAACGTAAATGAAAACAGCGGCCCTAAAGCCCCTGGATTTAATATAGATAACCCAACGCCCATCGAGCAGCCTGCGAAATGAGAAGCAGATCGTCCATATGGCTATTCATAGGGCTTGTATTCGGGCTGCCGGTACTCGTTTACCTGTTCGTCAACGCTTATGAAAGCAGGCTGCAGAAGCTGCCTGTGATCGGACCGGCTGTGGAAAAGGAGGGCAAAATGACAGATCACCGTATCCATGATTTTTCGCTGATCAACCAGGACGGGCGGCAAATAACAACAAGCGAATGGGACAACAAGATCGTGATAGCTGATTTTTTCTTCACCCGCTGCCCCTCCGTTTGCCCGCAAATGACCCGGAGCATGAAAAGGGTCCAGAAGAGTTTTAATGACAATGCAGGTCTGCAATTCGCCTCATTTTCCGTGGACCCTTATCGCGACAGCATGGAGGTTTTGCAGAAATACAGCCGGAAATACGAGTTGGACAACCGCAACTGGAACCTGATCACCGGCGACAAAAAAACCATCTATGCGCTGGCAAGAAACAGTTTTATGCTGGTAGCCGCGGATGGAGACGGAGGCGCTGAAGATTTTATTCATAGCGAAAAACTGGTATTGCTTGATGCGGAAAAAAGAATTCGCGGCTATTATAACGGAACTAACGAAAAGGAAGTAACCCAATTAATCCGGGATATAAAAAAACTGAAAGATGAAAAGTAAAAAAAACATGCTCCTATTTTTCCTGGCAATCGGCATTGCCGCAATTGGCCGGGCTACCCCCTTGGAAGATGGAAAATCGATCTTTATGACGCGTTGCGCCGCATGCCACAACGTCAATAAAGTATTAACAGGCCCCGCATTAGCAGGCATTGAGGAAAAAAGATCATTGGACTGGATATTTAAATTTGTCCACTCCTCTCAATCCCTCGTAAAAAGCGGAGACAAAGAGGCTATCGAAATATTTGAGCAGTTCAATAAGATCCCTATGCCGGATCATCCTGATCTTACGGAGGAAAATATTAAAAATATTCTCGCTTATATCAAATCAGAAACCAAAACGGGGGAAGCTTCCGTGGCTCCCTTTCCCAAACCGGGCAAAAAGCCCTCGAATGCCAAGCCGCTCTCTGCGGACAACTATGGCTTCTTCGCCGCTTATTTCTTTTCTGTGGCAGCGCTGATCTCAGCATTATTATTTGCGGTAAGAATAAAAAGCTATGAAAGAAACAAAGAGGAAGAGAAACTATCGGCAAGTTGATCCATATCCTTGAAAAACAAGCAAAAAAAGCTGCGGCTAAACGTGCTGCAGTTTTTTTATTTTAGCGTCTCAGGGAATATGCCTGTTTGTAATAAACTTAACCAAAACCTTCTTGTTGATAAGGATTGTAGCGCGATAGAAACAAAATTCATCTTTTGTGATGACCGCCCATTTGCGAGCAACCCGCTTAACCCCTATAGCATATCAGACCCGGTTTATGCAACGCCGGCATATCTGGCAGCCGGGGAATAAAAACACAAAATAAGCGACTATTAAACTCCTGAGCGCTTAGGAGTTTTCAAAACGTCCTGTCTTCTGATCAATCAGTATCCTGAATACCACGCCCTTGATGCTTGCCATATCGGCGGGTTTAAATGGCCATTCCCTGGAAAGATGGACAGTCTCGCTGGAGATGAGGGGATATATCCGGCTCGCCAGCTGCTCCAATGCATGATTGCGCAATTCCGGGTCGCTGAGCTCTTCAAAGACGCCCCAGGCAATAACGCTTCTCCAGTTGGCCATATTTTCCATCTGATCGACCTGGAAACACACTTTCGGGTTCTTACGCATCATATTCACTTTCATCCCTTCTCCCGCGCGCACATAAATATACTTTCCGTCATAAGCGTAGCTAACGGGAATCACATAAGTAAGATCATCGGCATGGCATCCGATCCTTCCTACAAAAGCTTTTGCCAGGGTTTCCTCGATTTCTGCATCAGTTAATTTCCCGATCATAATATATTTTTAATACCGGTAAATATAACGATAGATGAATGGGTTACGGCAAGACATGTATCAGGCAAGGATATGATAACAGTCTTACTTAGAACTAAGCGATATCAGTAATAAAACCGAATACAAAGATTAATTTCAGTCAAATTCTTTTTTATGATCATAACCGAAAAATTTGCCCGCATAGCGGCAAGTCATATTGAAGAAAACCTGCCTTCTGTCTGCCTGATCATGCCCTTCAACCCAAAAATGTCGCCAAAAGCAGAGATCCGGGAAAGGCTGAACGCCTCCTATGAACAAATCAAAAAAGAACTGGATCTTCGCTATCCGGCGAAACAATCGGCGGCTACCTTAAAAAAATTAAGAACGGAGATCAGTCTCCTGAACCACAGCGCCCATACAAAAAGCGTCTGTATTTTTGTTTCTCCGCGCGAACAGCAAACCTATTATTTCAATATCGAGGTAAAAAGAAAAATAATCATCGATCAGGCGTTTGATATCAGGGATATTATCCGCAATAAAAGTAAAGACAACCATTGCCTGATCCTTATGTTGAACGCCGGCTCATCAGAAATATATCTAAAAGGATCACAGCGTACGCCCAAACTCATTTCCCGCCTGCCCGGTCATGGCGACCCGGAATTATGGCTAAGACAAACGGATAGCGGACTGTCGATCCTGCTGAATGCTTATCCCTACCCTTTGTTTGTCATGGGGCTTCCTGAAAAATTAGATCATTTTAAAAAAATATCGCTTAATACAGATATGGTCATGGAGTATATTCCCCTTGACATGGCGCCGGTTCCGGCTGCCGCAATCAATAAAATGCTCCATCCACTTATCCAGGACCAGGATCATATCCTCTATCTACAGGCATTAAAACAACTTCGAAGGGCTGATCAGGGAGAGAAACTGGCTATAGGTATCCGGGAAGCCCATGCAATGGCCGGCAAAATAAATAACAGGTTATTGATCGTGGAAAAGAATTATGCCTGCCAGTCTGTTCTGGAAGAAAAGCAGGACAAAGCCTCCGCCCGGATCAGGGACCTGGTGGATGAAACCATTGAAAAAGCTTTGCATGCCGGGGCCAATGTACAATTCATCGAAAGAAAGCTGCCCCTCCGCTATGCAAATATTGCCCTGATCTACGACTGAGCAGTCCGTCCAACAATGCAATAGCGGAAACCTTGTTATAACTGTAGCTGGCTCGTTATAACCGTGGCTGGCTCCGCTCCTGGTGATCGTTGACTGTCCATATCCATTAGCGAGCGACTGGCCGGCCGGTAGCGTCCCGCGGCAACAATGTTACCCAGATTGCTTTACGCGGCGAGTGGCGCCGGCGCCGTACCTTTAGGGCATGTTCGATTTTCGCTTAACGGTATTCCATACGGTAGCCAAACGGCTCAGTTTCACCAAAGCTGCCGCAGACCTGTTTATCACCCAGCCTGCGGTATCCAAACATATCCAGGAACTGGAGCAGCATTTCAAAATACAGCTCTTTGAACGGCTGGGAAACAAGATCATCCTGACCGAGCAAGGCCGGATCTTACTGGCGTATACCGACCAACTTCTTAGCCTGTACCGGAACATGGAATTCGAAATGAGCAGCTTATCCGACCGGCAAAAAGGCATTCTGCGCCTGGGCGCCAGCTCCACCGTCAGCCAGTACGTGATCCCCCTTGCGCTGGCAGGGTTTCACAAAAAATACAAAGACGTAAAGATCAGGCTGCTGAATGGAAATACGGAACAGATAGAGCACGCGCTGCTGAATAAAGACATCGACCTCGGTATTATTGAAGGGAAATCGAAGAGCAAGGGCATAACTTATACTGAATACCTGAAAGATAAGATCGTGCTGGCCTGCAGCGCCCGTCATCCCCTGGCTCAGAAATCTTCTATCACCATCCGGGAATTAAAAGATATCCCATTGCTGATAAGAGAAGCCGGTTCGGGCACCCTTGATGTCATTGCCCATGCCCTGAAGCCCTTCAAATTGAATTTTTCCCAGCTAAACATTGCCATGGAACTGGGCAGCACGGAAGCCATTAAAACCTATTTGCGCAATTCAGACTGTATGGCCTTTATCTCCCTTCATTCTATCTCCGCAGACATCTCCAACAACTCTCTTAAAATAGTGGGCGTAAATGGATTAAACATAGAACGGTTTTTCTATTTTATCCAACGACAGGGTAGCTCCGATCCCCTGGCCGACCTGTTCCGGCAGTACGCCCTTCATTATAACTTAAAGTAATTACAGATCATTATTTACCATTTCCTTTCCGTCGTGGATTGGATGAACTTTACAGCCTGAAATCCCAGGTGATCCGTTAAGCAGGACTGGATTTATAGTTGTCAAGTACAACAACGCGACCGGAGCAAACGAGACCCGTCCCAGGCTGGCCGGGTTTATGAGAAAAAGGGTTGCGATCAAATCCCTTACTGTAAGATCGGCTTCAGCCAGCAACGGATTTATGATGTGGGCATGATTTGTTTACCAATTAAAAATTAAGCGCTATGTTATCGGCTTTAAAACATAAGATGTTGGAAGAAATGAGCGCCAGCTTCACGCGCCAGGAACTGATCTGGGCGCATGGCTTTATTTCAGGAGCGCTTGCCAAACAAGGAGAACCTCTTCTCCAGGCGCTTCCTTCTGATAAAAAAATATTTGCAACGCCTAAAGAGAAGGATGATATTTTTTCGGGCCAGGTTATTTCCGCCGTTAACCTGAATGATATCGGGTCGACCAAAGAAACGCATCATATCGAGATACTGGCGGAAGACGCGCAGTACGAACCAGGCGACGCCATCAGCTTCATCGAAGAAAGCGGATATGCCGACCGTGATCCCCAACGTTACCTGATCGCTTCTTCCCCCGAAGCGCATAGCGGCGAATTGCATATTACCATTCCCGGCAGCATTACCATCCAGGAAGGCGCTTCTGTAAAATTCCGCATTCATAAAAATGAAAAATTCCGGTTACCGTCCGATGAAAAGGATGTGATCATGATTGGACCCGGCGCAGGCATCGCGCCTTTCCGTTCGTTCCTGGCCCATCGCGATGCTATTGGATCGAATGGCAAAAACTGGCTTTTTTTCAGCGAACAACATTTTGTTTCCGACTTCCTCTACCAGACAGAATTGCAAAACTGGGTAGAAACCGGCTCGCTGACCAAACTGAATGTAGCTTTTGCAGGCGATCACGAAAAGGGATTTTCCCTATCGGACGCTATGCTTCGCCAGGGCCGCAGCATAGCAGAATGGTTGAAGAATGGCGCCTTTTTGTATATTTGCGCAGGCGAAACAGTCCTTACAGAGGAGATAAACAATACTTTGATAAATATATTGACGATCTACCTTCATCAATCAGAAACCGAGGCATTGGCATACGTTGAGGAATTAAAAAACAATGGAAGATACCGTATTGAATGTCCGGCATCAACGCCATTAATGCTTGTGGCCTGAGTTTCCTTTATATTAAATACAACAAAAAAATGTCCGACAATACCAATAAGCCGCAGGATCTTTCATCGAATGAGAAAATAAAGATGTCGAGCAATGCGCTGAGAGGAACGATCGCAGAGAGCCTCACCGACGAAATCACCGGCAATATCCGCCCCGATGATCAACCATTGGTCCGGTTTCACGGCATGTACCTGCAGGACGACCGCGACCGCCGGGAAGAAAGGGCGGCCAAAAAGCTGGAGCGGCTCTATTCCTTTATGATACGCCTTCGGTTAACCGGGGGCTTTTTATCCGGCGACCAATGGATAGCCCTTCATCATATTGCAGGGGAGAACTCCACCGGTACGCTGAAAATCACTACCCGCCAAACGATCCAGCTACATGGCGTACTGAAAACCAAAGCCAAACCAACAGTAAAAGCATTTAACCAGGCGGGGCTGACCACGCTGGCTACCTGCGGCGATATCAACAGGAATGTGATCTGTTCGGCCCATCCAAAACAATCGCCCTTACATGAACAGATATTTGAGCTGGCGAAGGAAATAACCGATATGCTTCTTCCCAAAACGCAGGGTTATTATGAAATATGGCTGGACGCCGAAAAAATAGCAGACACAAAAATGGAAGAAGATCTGCTATATCAGGACCGGTATATGCCCCGGAAATTTAAGATCGCGCTTGCCATCCCCCCAAACAATGATATAGATGTTTTTGGAAACGATCTCGGCCTGATCGCCGTGATTGAAAAAGATCAGCTAAAAGGGTTTAATATCGTCATCGGCGGAGGCATGTCGTCTACTCACGGAAACCCCGAGCATTATCCCAGGCTCGCTTCCGAATTAGGTTATGTAGACATTACCAACGGTAAGGAAAACCTGCTGAAAGCCATCTATGAACTGCTTACCATACAACGCGATTACGGCAACCGGAACGATCGTAAAAAAGCGCGGTTAAAATATACGGTAGACAAGTACGGCATTCCCTGGTGGAAAGCAGAGCTCGAAAAAAGAGCAGGCTTTGCATTAGAAGACATCAAGCCTTATGTCTTTAACAGGAGAAAAGACTATTATGGCTGGGAGCAGAACCATGAAGGCTTATGGTATTATACGGTATTCGTAGAGAACGGAAGGGTGCTGGACACCGATTCCCTTAAGCTGAAGCAAGCTTTACAGGACGCCGCTAAAACAGGAAAGGTCAACTTTCGTTTTACCTGCAACCAGAATGTGATCATCAGCGATATCAAACCGGAAGACAAGGCGCAGATCCAGGAGATATTAGAAAAATACAAGATCATTGAACATACCAATAAGGCGTCTACCATCCGCGCCAATGCCATGGCCTGCGTGGCCCTGAACACCTGCGCGCTGGCGCTGGCGGAGTCGCAGCGCTACCTGCCTTCGCTGCTGGATAAGGTCGAAGAGTTACTGGAAAAGCACGGCTTATCCGATGAAGAGATGATCGTGCGAATGACCGGCTGTCCGAATGGATGCGCCAGGCCCTTTATTGCTGAAATCGGGTTTGTGGGAACGGCGCTCGGCAAATACAATATGTATATCGGCGGCGACCGCTTCGGAATGAGGCTTAACAAACTATACAAGGAAAGCCTTGAAGAACCGCAGATCCTTGATGAGCTGGACGGTTTTTTCGGCGCCTTTGCGAAGAAGAGAAAAAAAAACCAGGCTATCGGCGATTTCCTGCACCAGGAATACTGTCAGTAAGAGAGAGCGCCTTAGATCAAACCCGGCCTTGCGTATCTGACGCTGGCAACGCTCATCCGACGCTAACTTTCTCGCCGTTTCAGGTCAACAACTAAATACGTTGAGGCCAACAATGGCCAATAACCGAATTATAGCGCGTCAGTAATTAGCAAAAATCATATCAACAACAGAACCCTTTGCATCGAGGCAAATCAGCGTTTTGCTTTTGCGCACTGTTTGCTTTACGGTTTTGTTCCTTCAAAATATTGAAAGAATACCTCTCTCAACTGTTTCCCTAACAATTCCCAGTCTTTTCCGAAAGGAGTTTTCTTCAGCCCTGCGATCCACTCATAATTGAGCTCATATACGCAGGCGTCGATGCCAAAACGTTTGGCCAGCCCTTCTCCGAAAGAGCCGGGATTCGTCACATGGGCGGGCCCTTCGGTAAACCAGGTATGTTTGTATAATAATTGTTCAAGCCGTTTCATATTGGCGATATAAGCCGCATTGCCGGCCGTAGGCGCATTGACATGAAGATTACCGCCGCTGTCGTTATGCAGATCTATGGCGAGATGCGGCTTTTTTCCTTTCTCTATCATTTTCAATAACCAGCTTTCAAAAGCCTGTTTTTCCGGCGCATAAACAGGATCGGCAGGAAGATCCCATTTGCGATTGAGGTCGACCCCCAGGCTATTAAAACGCGTTCTTCCACGGGCAACGCCGTCTTTATTTGCCATAGGCATAATATAAAGGCAATAACGCTTCAGGTAGGCGGCGCCCTCTTTCTGAAGCAGGCTTCTGATCAGGCCTTGGAGCGTCCAGTTGCCTCCGGGCTCCCAGGAATGCGCGCGAGCCCTTATAAAAACCCGGTACGGCGCATTAGGACTGCCCACCCGGATGATCTCCAACGGGCGGCCTTCTACTGTTTTGCCAATACCTTCTATACCTATCATTGGATGATCTTTGATAGAAGCTTTTAGTTTTTCGAGATCGCTGATGCGGTAAGGCTCTACGCTGGCCACATATAGGCTGCCTGTTTCCACGCGCGCCCGGAACTGAAGGTTTTTTTCCGGCGTTAGTGTAGCCGGTATGGCAACCCAGTTCAGCCCATCGGTAGAGACCAAACAATGCGTTCTGTCAGATACCGGATAGGCCTTCATGCCATTCCAGATATTTTCAAAATTCCTTAATACCAGGGTAAGCTCGGCGCCGGGATCGGCCTGTATCTGAAAATGCCAATGCCCGTTCGCCCGGTTGGGAGAAGCGCGCTCCCGGTCATATATAAGCGACAATTGCACAACCCCATTCGAGTCGACCGACCAATCGAGTTGCGAGGCGTTCTCAAAAGATGTATTGATGAAATGCAAACTCTTTTTATCGATTTCCTGCCTGGAACTAACCGAAGCGGAATGGTCCCCCTGTCCATATAAGGCCTGGCTGCAATATGCCAGTATAAGGAACATAATTATTTTGCCATCCGGTTTTCTCATCTGCCCTCCGTATTGTTGATCTATGAAGATATGAAAAATGAATTCTTATATTTACCGCATGAGACAGAAGCTGCAACCTATCTTTTTCGGAATGCTCCTGCTGGTTGGAAATAACCTGCTGGCGCAAAAAAAGAAACCAGTCGCAAAAACAGCGCCCTTCAAACAGGAAGCCATCAACGATCTGTCGGGTCAGTATGCCCTGTACCGCGATATTGCTTTTCAGATCTGGGATTATGCCGAGTTAGGCTATAAAGAAATCAAAAGTTCGGCCCTGTTGCAACAAACGCTCCGGTCGAATGATTTTAAGATAGAAGCCGGCGTGGCAGGTATTCCAACGGCATTTGTAGCCAGCTACGGATCGGGCTTGCCGGTGATCGGCATCCTCGCGGAATTCGATGCATTGCCCGGCCTATCGCAGCAGGCAAAGCCTGAGAAAATACCTGTTGAAGGCCGCAGCGCCGGTCATGGTTGCGGGCATCATTTGTTTGGAACCGCATCCATTGCCGCGGCAATTGAATTAAAGGCGCTGATCGATAAACACCAGTGGAAGGGTACGATCAAAGTTTATGGTTGTCCCGCTGAAGAAGGAGGCTCCGGTAAAGTGTATATGACGCGGGCCGGGCTATTTAAAGGGGTGGATGCGGTTATCCATTGGCATCCTTCAGATGAAAATACGGTTTGGGCCGATGGCGCGCTGGCCAACAAATCGGCAAAGTTCAGGTTTTACGGAACCTCGGCGCATGCGGCGGCGGCGCCCGAAAAAGGACGTTCCGCGCTGGACGCGGTGGAAGCCATGGACTATATGGCCAATATGATGCGGGAACATATTCCTTCCGACGCCCGTCTTCATTATGTGATCACCAATGGCGGCAAGGCGCCGAATGTGGTGCCCGATTTTGCGGAAGTTTATTATTATGTGCGGCATCCGAAACGGGAAATCACCAAGGATATTTTTGATCGTCTCGTCAACATAGCCGAAGGCGCGGCATTGGGAACCGGCACAAAAACAGATTATGAAATTATTGGCGGAACTTTTGATATCCTGCTGAACAACAGCCTGGCCAACCTTGCTCATCTGAATCTGTCAAAGGTCGGCGGCGTCAGCTATACGCCGGAGGAAACAGCTTTTGCAAAAAAGATCCAGTCTAGTTTCGGGGCTGTGGTTCCTCCCCTGGAGCAGTCTGCTATCGTTAAGCCTGTTCAACAACGAACCGGTAAAACCACGGGTTCCACAGATGTTGGCGATGTGAGTTATAATGTGCCCACCGTTGGGATACGGGTTGCTACCTGGGCGCCCGGAACGCCCGCCCATAGCTGGCAGGCGGTAGCCTGCGGCGGCACAGAGATGGGCGCCAAAGGGATGATGGTTGCGGCAAAGACCATGGCCCTTACCGCTATTGATCTATTGCTGGATCCTGAAGAAATAAAAAAGGCAAAGACAGAATTCGACCAGGCCCGCGGCGACAATTTTATATATGAACCCCTACTCGGCAACCGCGAGCCCGCCTTAAATTACCGGGACTGACCATTGCCCGACCGGCTTCTGTAATGAGGGGTAACAGATATGGCAAAGCTATAGCAAGACGCTTATGCCAGGCTGCATTCATCTTCCGGGTTTATGCGCTGGCATAATATATGAGCAGGAATTATTTTTTATTCTTTTTTCTTGCAGAGGATTCCCTGATGATCAATTCGGTATCCAGGACCTTAGTCTCGAATTTGACGACCGGCCGCTTACTTTCGATCATATTGATGAGCAATTGAACAGCTACCTTGCCTAACTCGAATGCAGGTTGTTTGATCACCGTCAGGGAAGGATTAAAAATATCTGAAACATCGAGATTGCTGAACCCTGCAATAGCGATCTGATCCGGGACTTTGATCCGCTTCAAACGGCAATAACGAACAAAATGAGTAGTAAGTTTATCGGAAGCTATAAAAACGGCATCGGGCTTATTTTTCATTTTCATCATTCTATCCATCTTTTCTTCAAGATCCTCATACTCAAGATCGCCGGGAGGAAAATGGATCAGGTACTCATCCCTGAAAAAGATATTTTTTTCTGCCAATGCTTTTTTATACCCCTTTAAACGGTCCCTGGTTACAGGCACGCTCTCTGAACTGCATATAAAAGCAATTCTTTTATACCCATTATCAGCGAGATGAATTACGCCGTCATAAGCGCCTTTAACGTTATCCACAACAACCTTATGCGTATCCAGTTCATCTATTACCCTGTCGAAACAAACGACCGGAAGGCCTCGTTTATGGAGTTCTGTAATATGCGAGAAATCCTTGGTTTCCGTAGCTACGCATACAAGAATGCCATCCACCGCCCTGGAAGAGAGAAACTGAGCGGTAAGCGCCTCTCTAACATAGCTTTCCCCGGTTTGTGAAATAATAACGGTATACCCTTTTTCATGCGCTATAGATTCAATTCCATTAATATTCTGTGAAAAGAAATTGTTTGCAATTTCACTGATGATAATACCGATCGTCCTGCTACGTTTTTCCCGTAAACTCAGCGCTATGGGGTTGGGATGGTAATTGATCTTTCGGGCATAGTCAAGCACCAATTGCCTCGTGTCCGGTTTTATCGCATAATGATCCCTAATAGCCCTACTGACTGTTGAAGTAGAAACGCCAAGGGCTTTTGCAATATCTTTAATAGTAACTGCTTCAAATTTCATATTATGCATTAACCTGATCGCCTATCTCCAGGACGCTAACAGCCGCTCAAAATCCATTGATTAAGTTACATATTTTTTGCTTCATTCCCGGTAAAATAAAAATTAGCGGCCCTCCTGTCTACTGCGCTACTATCTTGGCGCCAATGCCCGCATCCATCCTGTAATATTCGCCGGTGCAGAAAGCGGCCCGCTCGCTCGCGAGAAAAAGCGCCAAAGAGGCAACATCGGCAGGTTCTGCTATTTTTTTTAACAGATGGATATCCCTCGTATCCTCAATGAATTTTTCGGGGTCGCCGCTCGACTTAACATCGTATTGAAACATTTCGGTGTTCACCGCTCCCGGGCAAATGGCAACGCAACGTATGTTCGGCGCGTAATCTACGGCAATAGCTTTGGTAAGCCCTAACATAGCCGCCTTAGAGGTAATATAGGCAGCCGCATTCTCCTGGCAAACCAAGGCCTGCACGCTAGCCATATTAATGATCACGGGAGAGCGGCTTTCTCTCATCAGGGGGATCGCATACTTAGCGCAAAGAAAAGCGCTTTTGAGATTTACATTAATGGTCCGGTCCCATAATTCCTCATCCGTATCCGCTACCTTTCCGTAAGTCTGGATACCGGCATTATTAATAAGAACGTCTATTTTTTCAAAACGCTCCCCAATTCCCTTAAAGACTTCTTTTACCTGCTCCGAAGAGCTTACATCACAGCGATAAAAATGGGCGCGCTCCCCAAGGGTCGCCCGCGCCCCTTCTCCGTCAGTGGAAATATCCATCATAATTACCACAGCGCCGGATTCATGAAAAAGACGCGCAATAGCCGCCCCTATTCCTTTTGCGGCGCCAGTAACCACGACTGCTTTATTCTGGAAGGATATAGTCATAACCTTGTATTTTACTATTGGAAAAATAGCAAATACCCTGCATTATGAGATGATTATCTTTCTGTAATTACACAAGCGGCATTACAGATTGCGAGGCGACCGAATATTTCTCCAGCGCTTCAAAATTAAGCTCGATACCGAGGCCGGGCTTATCGGGAAGAGCCAATCTTCCATCTTTCATCACCAGCGGATCCGGAGCCAGCTCTCTTCGCAAAGCAGATTCACAGAGCGTTGCAGGAAGGAATTCAATAAAAGGGCAATGGGGTATGGCTGCGGCAAAATGCGCGGAAGCAGCGATGCCTATTGCTGTTTTCCAGCAATGGGGAACGATCAGTTTACCCCGGTCCTGCGCCAGATGCGCCACGCGCAATGCTTCCGTCAATCCCCCCACCCTGCCGATATCCGGTTGTGCAACGTCTATCATTCCTTTGTCCATAAGATCAATAAATTCAAACCTGGTATTCTGCCATTCTCCGGCAGCGATCCGGATAGGCGATGCGGATGCCAAATGAGCATATCCTTCGAGATTATCAATTTGTAAAGGCGTTTCCAGGAAATAGATATCCAGATCTTCCCATTTACGGATGGTCCGCAAGCAGCTTTTTACATCCTGCCATAAATATCCCACGTCAACCATCAGGTCAAAGTCAAACCCCACGGCTTCCCGGCAAGCTGTAACAATCTCCGTCAAATCTTCGTCAGAGCCGCGTAATCCGCCATGATAATAAGGGCCTCCCAATATGCATTCCAGCTTAGCCGCTTTAAATCCATACTGTTTGGCTTTGACCGTCCAGTCGATAAGCGATTTTTTATAGTCTTCTATGGAGTTGCCTGTAGGCATAAGCGAAGCATACGGCGTGATATGATCTTTATGGCATCCTCCTAGTAACTTATATACAGGCAATCCCATCGCTTTACCCTTAATGTCCCATAAAGCCATGTCTATGGCGCCCATTGCGCAAATCACCGCGCCCCTTCTGCCGCTCATGGCAGTGTAGGTATATAATTTCTCCCAAATAGCAGAAGTATCGAACGGATCCATCCCTATCAGCATTTCTTTGATACATAGCGCCATGGTATGGCTGCCCGGAGCTTCTATTGCGGCTTTAACCAGCCAGGGGCCGGTATCGGTCTCTCCTACGCCGTATATACCTTCGTCGGTTCTGACAATAATAACTACATCGTCCTGCGAAGAAGAGGTAGCGTTTATCTGCAGGTCAGGCACTACAAGGATATGACATTCTACATCTGTTATTTTCATATTGTTATGTTTTATGTTTAGGGTGATACAAAGACCGTAATCCTTCTTCGTTCTTTCTGTAGGTTTATACGGCCTGGTCCATTTAAAATCATGAAAGAGACACAATAAGACAAAGTCATTATTTTAACCTGAAGAAATGCGCGTATGAGACTTGCTTTATTTTTCAGTCGACGGCGGCGATTACCACAGGCTTTCCGATTTTTGATCGGTAGGTCTTATTATTCGCGGTAACCGTAAAATCGTTTAAGTTGGCCGTTATATCAATAACGTTGCCCCTGATCTTAAGGCCCTTCAAACTGATATCGGGCGAAAAGGATGGCGTATGCGGATTGATCGTTATTTCTCCATTCGCTTTCACCTTAACGCCAAAAATACCAAAGATGACGCTCTGCGCGCCTGCGGTAGCGTCAAATGTACTCTGCAAGGGAGTATCAAACCGGTAGCCAATAAAATTTGCCGGATGCGAGTCGCCCCAATACGGCAATCGTTCTGCCAACCAAAGATGTCTCTGCAGCAAGTCGTCCGCGGCTTTCTGATAGCCTTCGTTATACAGTTGCTGCGAGATCATAGAAGGAAAGGCAACATAACTTCCGCCGCCGCCATGATCAATATCCACCTGGTCGTATGCCTGATCGATCTTTGATATGCTATGTATTCCGTAATCGCTTAAGAATTCCTCTTCATTCAGGTGCGAGATCATACCTTCTTTTTGCTCCTTGTCCAGCACAGGGCTATTGATCAGCATATACATGATATTCGTCCACCTCAGATCCTTCTTACCATCAATATCAAAATAGAACCACTTGTCTTTAGCGCTCCACAGCCTGTCTTTCAATAATTTTTTAAGCCCTTCTGCTCGCCCGGGCAGATAGGAAAGCGGCTTGCCCGCCAGTTGAGTCAGTTCGTATACCCGGATATAACTAAGATATCGCCTTCCATTCAGGTCGGGCATAATGCCGTGATATGGATATCCACGGCGCAGTTCCAGATGATGTTCTCCCTCAATGCCGTAATCCACCAGCGTTACCGGCTTGTCGGGTCCATCGTCTCCAAACATAGCATTCTTTACCGCATGATCAAGCACGGTCATGCCGTCAACTTTCTCGCTGAGAAAAGCCGCATCGCCGGTATGCAACACATAATAATAGATAAGCTCAATGATCTTATCCTGGTTCACAGGATACCAGGGGCCATTTGCATTCCCGGTCATGGGGTCAAAAAGAAAATGCTGAGTAATATCAATTTTCAGGAATTGTTTAATATGCTCTTTCGATGACTTTGGGTCATATAACGGGAATAGCTCGTTTGGAATACCAAAATCCCAAAGATAATTGGCTACGCATCCTCCTATGACCGCTCCGGTGCCGTAATAAGGTTGCAATACAAATTCGGGGACCTTCCATTTCGTAATGAGAAAATGCAGCAACGATTTATCATAATAAGCTTCCAGCCTTTTATTGCCGGCGGTAAACTTTGGAAGTTTCGTATAGAGGTCTTCCAACTGTTCGGTATAGTCCTGCCGGGCATCATTGATTATTTTCTTTGGATCGGCGATCATTGCTTTCACTAATTCCGTAGGCTGCTTCAGATCCGATTCGGGAGGCAATTTCCTGTAACCGATGGCAACAGCAACATAATAGGTCCTGGTTGCTCCCGCGGCAAGATCGATACGCGTATCCCAGTGATAGGCCAGGTCAAACCATCTAAGACCCGGGATATCCGTTCTCACCGCGACAACGCCGGCGCTATTTATTTTTACAAGGCTGTTTCCAACCTCTATTGCCGGCGCAGGCTTCGTCGCTTCGGGCCGGGCAAAATCCCAATGCGGCACATAGTCCAGTCCGCCTTTGACATTGAACTGGATGGGAATAGTCTTATTTTCTTTTGTTTTGTTCTCCAGGGTTATTTCCATGAGTCCCGCCCGCATCCCTGCCGCCAGCACAGTTGACGTAGTAAAACGTACGCCATGAAGCTCGCCGCTTCGCTTCACTTCCATCGGATACCATTTGTATTGTTGCGTCGGAACCTTTTCCCCAAAGAAGCGGATCTCCATCAGAAAATCCGAGCTGGCATAAGGAGGCGCATACAACCCGGAAATAGTAGCCACATCCGTATAATTAATGCGCGTAGTGATATGTCCGTTGATAATTCCGAAATCATCTTCTTCAAGAATATTCCGGGAACCGTCGAGCGAAAACTTTTCCAGGATAGCCGATTGCGCTGTCGACCTACCCGGAAGCCACATAATGAGCGCCAATGAACATACGAAAATGATATTTTGACCGACCTTATTCAACAGCCAAAAACCATCTCCCGCAAAAGCTGTATTTGATTCGCCTAGAAAACGTTTTCTTCTTTTTCTGACCATCTGACTATACTGTTTTATTCGTTAATAAGGTTAATATATCTACCCCGGCCGCTGTCGTTCTACTTGTCTGCGGCCGGAATAATTACCGGATCGCCGATCTTTGAATGATATGTTTTTTTATTTACCGTAACGCTATAATTCCTAAGATTTGCCTCTATATCTATTGTACGCCCCCTGATCTTAAGTCCCTTCAGGCTGATCTCCTGCGAAAAGGATGGCGTATGCGGGTTGATCGTTATATCGCCGTTCATGTTTACGCTGACCCCAAAAATCCCGAAGATGACGCACTGTGCCCCGGCGCTCGCATCAATCGCGCTTTGCAGGGGCGTATCAAACCGGTAGCCGATAAAATTCGCCACATGCGAGTCGCCCCAATAGGGCAATCGTTCCGCCAGCCAGAGATGTCTTAAAAGCACGTTGTCTGCCGCCGCCTGGTAACCGTCATTATACAGCCGCTGAGCGATCATCGGAGGGAATGCCACATAGCTCCCGCCTCCTCCGACATCAATATCCACCTGGTCATAAGCCGGGTCAACCTTTGATATGCTGTGTATTCCGTAATCGCTCAGAAATTCATCTTCATTTAAATGACCAATCATTCCTTCTTTTTGCTCCCTATCCAATACAGGACTATTGATCATCATATACATCAGGTTGGTCCATCTCAGGCGTTTCTTACCATCGACCTCAAAATAGAACCATTTGTCCTTTTGGCTCCACAGCCTGTCTTTCATCAACTTCTTCAAGTCTGCCGCGCGTTTGGGCAGGTAAGAAACCGGCTTGCCCGCTAAACGGCTAAGTTCATATGCGCGGATATAGCTAAGATAACGGTTGCCGTTCAGATCAGGCATGATGCCCTGGTATGGATAAACCCTTCGCAATTCCAGGTGGTGTTCTCCCTCTACGCCGTAATCCACCAGGGTTACCGGCTTGTCCGGTCCCTCGTCTCCAAACATAGCATTCTTCACCGCATGGTCAAGCACGGTCATGCCGTTTACTTTTTCGCCGAGAAAAGCCGTATCGCCCGTATGCAATACATAATAATATATCAGTTTAATGATCAGTTCCTGATTTACGGGATACCATGGCCCGTTTGCATTTCCGGTCATGGGGTCAAAAAGAAAATGTTGGGTAATATCAATTTTCAGGAATTGCTTAATATGCTCCTTCGATGATTTTGGATCGTACAACGGAAATATTTCATTAGGAATGCCGAAATCCCAGAGATAATTGGCTACGCATCCTCCTATAATACCGCCGGTGCTATAATAAGGTTGCAGTACAAATTCCTTCAGGTTCCATTTGTTAAGAAGAAAATGCAGCAGGGATTTGTCGTAGTAAGCCTCCAGCCTTTTATTGCCGGCGGTAAACGTTGGAAGTCTCGTATAGAGATCTTCCAACTGTTCGGTATAGTCTTGCCGGGCGGCGGTTATTATTTTCTTTGGGTTTCCGAATACCTGTTCTACCAATGCAGCAGCTTGCTTATCATCGCCCATAGCCGCCGCTACATAATAGGTCCTGGTTTCCCCAGCGTCAAGCGCAATACGCGTGTCCCAGCGATACCCGAGAGCAAACCATTTAAGGCCAGGAAAATCCGTGCGAATTACAATAGAACCGGCATCGTTCTTCTTTACAAGATTATTGTCTGTTACTATTGCGTTCGCCGTTTTTATTGCGTCCGGCCTGGCAAAATCCCAATGCGGCACATAGTCAAAACCTCCCTTAATATTAAATTGGACAGGAACGATTTTATCTTCTTTGGTTGTATTTTCCAGAATTATTTCCAGAAGCCCGGCCCGCATTCCTGCCGCCAGTATGGTCGACGTAGCAAAACGCACGCCATGAAGCTCGCCGCTTCGCTGCACTTCCATCGGGTACCATTTGTATTCTTTCGTCGGAACCTTTTCCCCAAAGAAACGGATCTCCATCAGGAAATCCGAGCTGGCATAAGGAGGCGCATACAACCCGGAAATAGTAGCAATATCCGTATAGTTAATGCGCGCGGTGATATGTCCATTAATAATTCCAAAGTCGTCTTCCTCAAGAATGTTCCGGGAGCCATCTATGGCGAATTTTTCAAGCGGCGCCGGCTGGGCGACGGACCATTGCGTCTTAAAAACAAACAGCAGCAATAACCCGGCAAGCAGCAGCTTTGCACATGCCCTATTTCTTCGTATCAGGCAGGCATCATATCTTCCGGGCAGCAACTTTTTCCCAGTCGTACAATACCAATAAGATCCTACCATCATTCGCATCGCTGTTTATTGAGTGTCGAATAGGTCAAGCAGCCTGGCTGCGATATTCACGATGAGAGATTATTGACAAAACATCGTCATGCTTCCCGTCGCCGCCATGTATAGCTGTTAGCCTCTACAACTATTAATAACCCTCATTTTGATTCAGTAATTCGGGCTTAAAAGCAATTTCCGTATCAGGCAATGGAAACAACCTTTCCTTATCTTCAATGCTGGCTCCCACAGTTCGGGCCGAATGAGGAAAAAAGGCGTTCAACGTTGTTTTAAGATAACTAAATCCCCTGTACGACAGGTCAAACCACCTGTCCCCTTCCACCAAAAACTCCCATTGCCGTTCCTGCGCCAGGGCACTATTCATTTGTTCTTTTGTATATCCCGAAGGCAGGGACGCTAATCCTGCCCTGTTCCTGACCTGATTAACATAAGGATAGGCGTCGCCTGTGCGGTCCGATTGATTTAAAGCATCCGCATACATCAGTAAAACATCCGCGTAACGGAGGACAATAAAATCAGATCCCGAAGCGCCCTGGGCGGTAGTTCCGAGGTCCTGGTATTTTTTTGTAAAATAAAACCTCATCATATCCTGCCCGACGAGGATATCCTGGGAATCTACCAGGTTCAGGCGTTTATCATGCTGATCGAACGAAGCGAGGATATAAGGCTCAATATTAAAATCTCCGTTTCCGTAAGTTCCCGCCACATTAGGCAGAAGACCTATCGATAACCTGGGAAGCGTAAGATTGGTAAACGGGCTACTTTGTCCTGAGATCCTTTCATAGTTAATGGCCAGCAATATTTCCTTATTAAAAGGGTTATCCGCATTGTACAATTTGCTGAGATCCTCTTCAAGCGTCAGGCCGCTGTTATTTACAATATTTCCCAGGACAGTCGTCGCATTTGGGAAATCGTGTTTTTGCAGATAAACTTTTCCCAAAAGCGCATTTACCGCCACCGTAGTCGCTTTCCCTTTTGCAGATGCAGCCTGAGCCGGCGACCTTGAAGCATCTATGCCTTGTGCGCTGATAAGGTCGCTGATAATAAAATCATATATCTCCTCAACGGAAGAACGCGGAGTTTCATATACCTGATTAATATCAGCGATATTATCGTATTTGGGAACGCCTCCATAAACACGAACCAGGTTAAAATAAGAATATGCTCGGATAAATTTGGCTTCAGCAATAAATACGCCGCGACTGCTTTCGGGAACTTCAGAGTCAGGCAACCGGGAGATCACCATATTTGCCAGCGCGATCGAGCGATAGCAGGCGCCCCAAAAGTTCTTGATATTTGTAGATGAAGAAGGAACATTTGCTTCGTCGAAGAAGAAGTTATCGCCCGTAAAATTATAAGGATGTTCGTACGTATTATCGGATATACAATCATTAAATACCAGCAGCGCTTCGACCTGGGGTTTTAGCGATAAATAGCAGGCGTTCACAGCGCCCTGAAAATCCGCTTCGGTCCGGTAAAACTTGTCATATGTCAGTTCTCCCGGATGAGTTCTGTCGAGAAATGATTTCTTACAACCCGAAGCGACGAGCAATAACAACCCCAGGCATATATATAATAGTTTCATAATAGTAATATTTAGAAATTAAGGTTAATACCGATAGTGTAAGTTCTGGACAAAGGGTATTCGCCATAATCCACCCCAAACTGCGCCGTTCCCGGCTCTCCGTTATTTAAGTTAGACTCTGGGTTCCACATTGGATATTTTGTAAACGTATACAGGTTTTGCACGCCTGCGGTGAGGCGCAACCCATTTATCTTTAACCGATCTGAGAAAGAACCCGGGAAACTATATCCTACAACCAGGTTTCTTATGCGTGTGAAGGACGCGTCGTAAACAAAATAGGAATTATTAAAATGGCGGGCGCCCGTTACGCTTACCTTCGACATACCCCATCTTGCAGAATTACTTTTTCCTCCCGGAATATACCGCTCCTCCCAAATGGATTTTAACATATTGCTCTCAATGGGCAGCATAAGCGATCCTTCTCTTAAAATCGGTATGGCCTGCGATGCGCCATGGCTTCCGTCGATCACTATATTGAGGTCGAAATTTTTGAACTTCAACATGCTGGATAACCCATAAGTGAAATCGGGAAGAACATTTCCGACATGTTGGTAATCGTCCGAGTTGATGATCCCATCGTTGTTGTAATCCTCCAGGATAGGATCGCCGACGACCGCGTTGTTCGCTCGCGGGTAATTGTTTACCTGGTCCTGGCTTTCAAATATGCCGATGACCTTATAAGTATATAGCTGAAACATAGACTGACCCTCAATAATACGCATGGCGTTAGCAAACGGCCCGACCGCATAACCTATAGTTCCCGTTTGGGTAAAAACATTTTTAACCTTGTTTTTGATTTTTGTAAAGGTTAGGTTGGTTGTCCATGAAAGATTTTTTGACTGCAGGTTTACGGTTGTTAACGACAGTTCGATCCCTTTGTTGGTCATGTTTCCCAGATTTGCGAAAATATTCGACGCAATGCCGTTTTCAAGGGGGAGGTTCCGGTAAAGCAGCATATCTTTTGTATTGCGAATAAAATAATCCGCCGTCAGGTTAATCCTGTTATTGGCCGCGCTGAGGTCCAGCCCGATATTAACCTGTTCGTTGGTCTCCCATTTCAGGTTCTTGTTTTCAATAGTAGAAGGTTCCAACGCATTAACTGTGCCTGCTCCGCCTCCGGCTATCGGGCCATAAGTGTATAACCTTCCATAGTTCACCTTGCCCTGCCATGAATAATTTCCAAACTGATCATTACCCGATACCCCATAGCTTGCTCTTAGTTTCAGCTCGTTGATCCAGGACGCCTTTTCCATAAAAGACTCTTGCGAGATCCGCCATGCCGCTGAGATGGCCGGGAAGGTTCCCCATCTTACATCTGGGGCAAATTTTGAAGAGCCGTCGCGCCTCAGCGCCGCCATGAAAATATATTTGTCATTATAGGAGTAGTTCAACCGCGCAAATCCGGACTCAAAAGCATTTTCTCCGAAACTGGCGCCGCCCAGGATCAAGGAAGAACCGAATATATTAGGCCTTAAATCATTCATAAATGCAGGGATGGGATTCAGCGCATTTGCCTGCCCCCTGTCATTAGCGCTCGAACTTGCCGATGTTGATCTCGATTGCCGGAACTCTCTGCTGTAGCCCGCCATTATATCGAATTGATGATCATTAATGGAACGCTTATATTGCAGGAATGCATCTGCTATCCAGTAGTTCGACGTACTGTGCGATTGACCGGCGCGGATGTTTTCATAGCGGGGATTGGAATAGTTTGCAAAGCGGCTGCCGGCTCCCTCGAGATAAGGCGACACGTAATACTCCCTGAAAGAAGTATAGGAAGAGCCGGTAAAGCTTGTATTAAACGTTAAGCCGTTAATGATCTCGTAGTTCAGGTACGCCCTTCCCATAACATTATTATCGGCAATAATATCCTTGGTTTCTAACAGGTTCGCCACCGGGTTGCCATAGCCTACCCAGCCCTGATGCCCGGCAAGTTGGCCATTGTAATATGTTCCGTAATCGCCATTCTCCTGGTATACCGGAATAATAGGCAGGAACCATATGGTCTGTTCCATGATGCCTCCTGAAATGCCATAATAACCCGTGCCATGACCAGGTCCGCTCATATTCGGATTAACCCTTTGTTTAATAAATGCAGCATTGTACGTAAGCCCGACTTTAAGTTTCGGATTTAATTCTACGTTAAGGCTGCCGTTTGACGAGTATCTTTTATAAGAGGTGGTAATAATTATGCCCTGGTTGTCAAGAATATTACCTGACAAATAATATTTGATCTTATCCGTTCCTCCGGATACGGATAGCTGGTGGTTCTGAAATGGCGCCGTTCTGAAAATTTCATCCTGCCAATC
>JAEUVR010000403.1 GCA_016786785.1 Chitinophagaceae bacterium | reverse complement strand
AAATAAGTTATAAAGGCAACCGCACAAGTTCGCCTGTACGCGCGCTTTTATAAATTGCCAGCGCGATCTCCACCGCCTTACGTCCTTCGATGCCGTCAACCAATGGGGAGCCGCCGGTTTCAATAGCCTGCATCATATCCTCTATCTGTTTCTGGTGGCCTACAAAACTGATGGCGGCCGGGTCGGAGACGCCGCCCTGCGAAGTTGTGCGGTTGGCAAGCGAGCGCCTGATCTGTTCGTCTTCCTCCGTTTCCTGCTCAAACTGCCATTTCACCAGGTCATTCTCTTCGAGGATGGCCGTGCCTGCAGTTCCCAGCACTTCAATCCGTTTAAACGAACCGGGATAAACAGCCGTGGAGCATTCAATGGTTCCCAACGCGCCATTGGCAAATTTTACAGTAGCCGCTACGGTATCTTCCACTTCAATATTCTTATGACGGATATTAGCGGCGAAAGCCTGCACGGATACCACAGGCCCCATATACCATTGCAATAAATCCACGGAATGAATCCCCTGGTTCATCAACGCGCCGCCGCCGTCAAGCGCCCAGGTGCCTCTCCATTGCGCCGATTGATAATATGCCGGCGTCCTGCTCCATTTAACATAGGCGTCGCCCAGCGTCAGGTCGCCAAACTTATTTTGTTCAATAGATTTTTTCAGTTGCAGGCTGGCTTCGGCAAAACGCGAGGGAAAGATCACGCCCAGCTTCACTCCCGCTTTTTTTGCCGCCTGAATGATCTGATCGCATTTCTCCAGCGTCACTTCCAGCGGCTTTTCAATTAAACAATGTTTGCCGCCTTCGATGCATACGATCGCGGGATCAAGATGCGCGCCTGATGGCGTGCAGATACATACGATATCTATATCCGGCGCATTCGCCATTTCCTCCAGGGTATTGTAAGCAATACAACTATGCCTGGCTGCAAAAGCATCTGCCTTGTTTTTATTAATGTTATAAACGCCGACCAATGAGGCATTCGCTATCGCCTCAATGGCTTTTGCGTGAAAGTCCGATATCAGGCCCGTGCCGATAATGCCAAAACCAAATTGTTTTTTTGCCATGCTGTTTTAAGTTTAACGGTCATCTTATTGCCTGTTGCCTGTCAATAACTGTTCCTCTGCAGCCTTCCGATAACCCTTTACCAGGCCGCCATTAAACAAAGATAAAAATCGTTAAACGAAAAACGCGTCCCTGCCGGCAAATTCTCAGCGCGCGCGGAAATTTACTCCCATTTGCCGTCGTCAGGCTCCGTTCATTTGCTCCGGAAATGCCGACACAGCTCTTGGCTGAAACCCCGGCAGGACATCGTCGAAGTCAAGCGCCGCCGCTCCGGCGGCGATCTTCTAATAAATGCCTACGGTTAAGCGCCATGATGTTTCTTATAATATCTGGCCTGCTATTGCCAACGCAGCGTTAAATACTTTTCTGATTGGCTTTCTGCCTGGCTCTTTCCATTATGGAAGCAATGGAGACGGCGGCGCCTCCTTTTAGTTTACTTTCGTCTGCCGCCTCCATAAAGGCAAATTCCTCCAATGTCTCTTCGGGGCTTACCGGTATAACGCCGGTATTAAAAAATTCTATGACTTGAACCCATAATGGATCATACCCGTCCGACTTGTTTAATATTTCTATGGCTTTTTCGCAGAATACGGCGGCGCCCATATCGCCTGTTCCCGAACGGGTACCCCTAAACGAACCGATGCGATCGTCGTTCCATACGCCTACAACCATATCTGTTTTGGGGAGATGGGTGCGGCTTACGCTCTTACAACCCGTTCCCATAAGCGCATAGAGGATTTCCATGCCGTGGATGCCATAATAAAAAAGATCGGGATGATTAGGCTCAATATAACAGTCTCCATAAGCATCGACGCCCAGTATCTTCCCTGACCTTCCTTCCCTTACCTCCTTGGCTCCGGATATATACCTCAGCGATGAGGCCGAGAATACCGGGTTATTGTATTTTTTTGCGGCGTCAAAAATAACCATCGCATCCGCCAAAGAAGCGGCGATGGGTTTATCGATAAACATTCGTTTACCCGACTTTATCACTGGCAAAGCTTCTTCCAGGTGCCGGCGGCCGTCTACAGATTCAAGCATTACCACGTCAACTTTCTTTAACAACTCCTCAATGGAGTTCACTATTTCTACTCCCTGCTTTTTTACCTGCTCTGTAAAACCGGCCAGGCGGTCGATACTTGCTTTCATATCAGCGCTGCCCTTGGTCGGGTAAGCCGCCGCCACTTTATATCCGCCCCAGTCCGCCCCGGGCTTGGAATTATTCAATGCTTTGGCGATAGCGGTCACGTGGGAAGTGTCAAGGCCGATAAGTCCAATCCTTTTTCCGGGCGCAATCACATTACCTCCTTCTGCATACATAGCGGTAACGCTATTGGACAAACTTAATCCGGCGCCGGTTATGAGCGCGTTGCGCACAAATTTTCTCCTGCTAAAATGCTGATTCATATGTAAACGATTAGGTGATGAGATACCATAAAAATAACCCTAAATCGCGGTCTGGTTTTATGGATTTTTTTATTACGGGTCACGATAACAATCAATCCTTCCAAACTATATACTCTTCGCAGACAAACCTTAGGCCAGCCCGAGTTTTACAATAAACTCATCCATTCAAACCTTGCTTCCCGATATCCATTTAATAACCCGGGTTCTGCGCTAACGTAGCGCTGATATTCAGGTCAATTTCGGTTTGGGGGATCGGCCATAGATTGTTGTGGTCCTGGATACCCGCCCCCCAGCGAAGGGGATTGCTATGGTATTTACGCACCCTTTCCACCAGTTTACCCAACCGCAATAAGGTAATGCCCCTGTGTTCTTCCGCATATAGTTCTCTTGCTCTTTCATCAAGAATATAATCGATGGTTACCTGGTCGGGCGTTATGGGCGTAGCCTGGGCCCTATTCCGAACAGTATTGATATCTGCTGCGGCCAGATCGAATCTTGACATGCCAAGATAAGCTTCGGCGCGGAGCAGCAATGTTTCTGCAAGACGTATGGCATAAATATCCTTCCAACTAGTGCCTCCGCCGGAGGTCGCGAGGGATTTGGTATGCCTTAGGGGTTCTGAAAGCTTTAACCAATAGGGAAAAATATAGTTGATGGTGTCTTTCAGGGGCACCCTTGATCCGGGAGGATAAAGAGAAAAATCAATTTTTTGCCCATGATAGGCAGATGCCGGGTTATCAAAATAATAGTCCCTTTTGATATTGTGCTTGGCATTGCGGATATCATTATCCCAATCGCTCTCCCAGATATCATAGACCATATAGTTGGTTGGCCTGCACCTGGCCACGCCCGCGCCCAGGGTATCGCTATAGCCGGTGTACCTACCATTCATGAATTCGCCAAGAATCGCCTGAAATCCATCGGGCGTTTTCCCAAGGCTGAAATAGCGGGGACCATAAATACCCTCGCCATAAAAACCGCCGCCCGCTCCTCCGGTAACCAGCGGCTCATGCTGAATTACCCAAACGCCTTCCGTATTCTCCGGAAGGTTCTGGTTGTCGTTGGTGAACAAATCATAATAGGGATCTCCCGAGCCAAAAACATCTTTCCCAAGGTTTGTTCCGAACCGATGCGTCATTAGCGCATGTCCATAATCGTCAATCACTTTAGACGCGGCATCTTTTGCCAATTCAAATTTCTTTTGCGCAAGATACATCTCGCTCAGGTAATGCCAGGCGGCGCTCTGGGTAAGCCGTCCCGGCGCGGCTTCCGTGCCTCTTTTGGGCAGGTTCTCTGCGGCAAAAATAAAATCGTCTTCTATCTGTTTATACACTTCCGTCTTAGGCGCCCTTACAAAATCCGTTTTAGCTTCGTTTATTACTTCCGTTACAAGGGGAACATCTCCAAAAAACGTAACCAGTATGCGATAAGAAAAGGCCCTGAAGAACATAGCTTCCGACAAAAAGACATTCTTCGCCTTTTCACTTGGCCAAACAGCAGCATCTGCGTTACTAATGCCATTGATCAACGCATTGGAATGCGCAATAACTTCATAATTCCACTTCCACATATTCGCCACTTGCGCATTTGTCGGAACAATAGTTACGCTATAATCCGTTAAAAACCGCTGGCCGCCGGGTTCTTCGCCGTCGAAAGATTGGTCTGTCCCCAGGGAAAACAATGCATAGGTAGGATTGCCATCCATGTAAAACCAATACCGCCGCACAATAGAATACAAGCCGTTTACTCCCTGTTGCGCTCCATCCACCGTAGTATATGCATTTGAAGGCGTAAGAAAATCAAGGGGCTTCTCATCAAGAATTTTTTTATTGCAGGCTGAAAGAAGAAGGAAGGTTGCTGCAAGCCATGAACGCCTTTTGCTAAAAAAGCGCATGGTAATTTTATGTATCATAATAGTATTTTTAAATCGCGAATTATTTAAAGATGGTTTGGATGCATTCGGCTTATAGGCTTACCCTTGCGCCAATGGTCAGACTTTTCATCATAGGCATATAATTAGAAGCGGACTCCGGATCCCATCCCGACCATCGGGTCCAGGTATACAGGTTTTTACCAGCCAGAAATATTTGACAGTCTGTTAACCTGACAAAATCCAGCGCCTTCTTGGCCACCCGGTAGGTTAGAGAGATATCTTGTAATCTGATAAAACTTCTATCCTCATACAATCCTCCCGAAATAGGCGGCGCATGGAAAATACCGGGAGC
Organism: Chitinophagaceae bacterium; assembly: GCA_016786785.1. Lineage (GTDB taxonomy): Bacteria > Bacteroidota > Bacteroidia > Chitinophagales > Chitinophagaceae > Flavitalea. The sequence continues at coordinate 13,065 of JAEUVR010000403.1, read as the reverse complement.
ATTATCTACGCCGTTATCCGGCGTCCAATACTGACGAATCGCAAACTGGTTCCTTCTCTGTACTGCGTCAGTGGTGGTGCTTGCCATAAGGAGAGTTGCATTGTTGTTCAAATAATAACCATTGCCCCCCATAATGGAATTCAGCATAAAGCTTAGGGCAAACGCTTTGTAGGTCAGGTCGCTGCCGATGCTGAACCGATAGTTTGGCGTCCTGTACCCGATAACGCTGCGATCGTTATTCGGATTGATTTTACCATCCTTATTTAAATCTTCCAATCTCCAGTGCCCGGGGTAGAAATTTGCAACGTTGATCTTCCCGGTATATAGTTCTTCTTCAGTCCATACCCCTCCCGTCATTTTATAATCGTATATAGCGCTGATCGGCTCGCCCACAAACCAGGAGTTGCCAATATCTCTATCTTCTTCGCCGCCATAAAGCTTGGTAATCTTATCCCTGTTCAGCGAAAACGCAAACCTGGTTTCCCAGGAAAGATTCGCATTCTTAATGTTTACCGTCGTCAGGGCCAGCTCAATACCTTTATTCGCAATACCGCCTATATTGGTCCATACGCTGGCAAATCCGGTAGCAAGGGGAAGCGCTCTGGTCACCAACACATCGCTTGTTTTAGCGGTATACGCCTCGATCGATCCTGCAATCCGGTTATCGAGCACAGCATAGTCAAGCCCCAAATTGAATGATTCAGTGGATTCCCATCCCAGGTTGATATTCCCCATAGAGCTTGGGTAAACGCCGATTGCCGGAGTAGATCCATATATATAGGCATTAGAAGACATCTTGGAAAAACTTGAATAACGCCCAATTCCCTGGTTGCCATTCAATCCATAGGACATTCTGATCTTTAAGAAATTCAGCCAGCTTGCCGTATTTCCGCTACGCATAAAATCCTCTTCCGAGATTACCCATGCGCCGGATATCGAGGGAAAAGTGGCAAACTTTTTAGCGGCGCCAAATCCCGAATAGCCGTCTCTGCGGATCGTTCCGGTAATAAGGTACCGATCCCTGAAAGCATAGTTGACGCGGGCCATATAGGAAAGGCTATTTTCTTCCCATGCGCCGGTGCTGTTTGACCGAAATTCTCCGAGGCCTAGCGCATTATAACCCAGCGCGGGGTTTCCAAATCCTGTGGCGGAAAGATTGTTCGAGGAAGCATTTCGGTTTTCCCTACTGTAAAGCAGGGTAGCGTTTACGCGATGGTCGGTGAAGAAGGTCCTGGAATAGGTTAGTATATTGTTAATGATCCAGTTTCTTTCCTTATCGTCTGCCTTTTCCCCTAAGCCCCTGTTTGACCTGCCTTCCCAAATGGTAGAAGGGTAAAAGCTTGCGCGTTCAGACGTATTGTAGTTATAAGAGTAATTAAAATCGTAGGTTAAACCCTTAACCTGCGGGATATCCACCTTGGCGCTGGCTAATAGGAAAAGGTTGTTCCTGGAATCGTAGTTATCCGCCAGTAAATTGGTTAAGGGATGCAACTGATAAGTTTCCGTGCCAAAATACATAGGATAGGTTCCGATTTCCGTGTACTTGTTAACTAGCGGACTGGCAAATTGCGCTCTCCCAAGGTCTGTTTCCAGTCCCGAATAATCGCGATTGGAATAGGATGAGGTTAACCCTATCGTAAGCCAATCCCTGACCTTGCTCTCTAAGTTGGCGCGTACTGTAGCCCTGGTAAACTGATCATTCAACAAAACGCCTTCCTGATCCGTAAGAGAGCCCGATATATAATAATTAGACCTACCGCTTTTACCGGATATATTCACGTCGTAGTTCTGCATCTGGCCTATTCGCGAAACCTCGTCAAACCAGTCAATATCATGGCCGCCCGCAAGGTAATTGTCTTTTTCTTCCTGCGAACGCAATGTAGTCGCCACAACATTGCGATCCGTAATATCAGGTCTTACGGGTCTGCCGGCAGGGCTGGTTGGGTTTGTCTTATACCAGGCGTACAGTTGCTGTTCCCAATAATAATCTACCAGGCGTATAGCGTACTGTTCGGCATTCATGATGGGCAGCATCTTGGCAAAATCATACAAACCGTAACTGGCGTTAACGGTAAGACGGGGCTGATCCGTTTTTCCCTTTTTTGTGGTGATCAACAATACGCCATTGGCAGACCTGGCCCCATATACCGCCGCGGCGCTGGCGTCTTTGAGCACATCAATCGATTCCACATCATTGATATTGATATCGTTCACAGAGCCGTTATAAATAATGCCATCCAATACAATTAAGGGCGCGTCGGTAGCAGAGAGGGAAGTCTGCCCCCGGACGGAAACCGACGGCGCGTCTCCCGCCAGGCCTCCAGCCCCCTGTACATTTAAACCGGGAGCCGCTCCCTGCAAAGCCTGGAAAAGCGTCGAATTATTGCCGGTCAGTTTTTCAGACATATCTATTCTGACTACGGCGCCGGTAAGATCTTTTTTACGTTGCGTGCCATAGCCGACCACTACAATATCATCCATTTTGCTCTCGCTTTGCACAAGGACGACCCTGATACTACTTTGTCCGTTTAAAGGAACTTCTTGGGTTTCAAAGCCAATATAGGAGAATACCAGAACCGAATTTTCAGCGGGAGCATTAATCCGGAATTGCCCGTTAGCGTCTGAGGCCACGCCGAGCTGCGCTCCCTTTACCACTACACTCACATCGCTTAAGGAATTACCCTCTGAATTCGTAACCCTCCCTTCCACTTCAAATAACGTTTCTATTTGTTCCCATTGCGGGGAACGTACCCTTGTCGGAAAGCGATCCTTCTTTTCAATTAATATTTTATTCTCTTCTATTTTAAAGCTTACAGGTTGGTTTTTTAGGCAGTTTATTAAAACTTCTTCTACCGGAGCCTCCTTTACGTTGATGGTAACGCGATCTCCGCTATCAAAATATTTTTCGTTGTAGATAATAGAGATACCCGTTTGCCGGATTATTTCTTTAAATACTTTTTTAACGGCAACATTCCTGACAGAAATAGTAACCGTTTGCGAAAATCCGGTCGCATAAACATGTAAGCCCGAAGCGAGGAGAAATAATGCTGTGAATTTCATCATTAACAGCCTTTGGTTAAAATGTCTCATGGCTGGACGCCAGAATGCATAAGCAAGGTTAAAATGCATAACTTTGTCTAGTTTTGGGTTTTAATTAAACGATCCTTCCAGATTGATTTATAGGCGAACCCAATAGCATACCGTTCCGGACGCAACCCGGAGCGGTTTTTATTAGTTTGCCCGACATTGTTTTAGCCCATATCAGTTTAGTTTTATGGTTAAGTTATCAGATATCGACAATAAGTTTTCTTCCTTCCAGCCTTGTGTACACGCCGCTGGTATTAAGCAGGCTTAGCAGGCCCTGGAGGTTCAGGTTCCTGCTGATCCCGCCGCCTAATTTTATATCGGTATTTGTACCCTGGTAAATAATCTCTACATCATACCACCTGCCGATCTGCCGCATAATCGCAGGCAGATCCATATTATCAAATTCAAAAAATCCATTTTTCCAGGCCACTACCTGACTCACATCGATATTATTGATAAGCTTAAACCCTCCGACGCCATTACTGCCGTAAATCGCTTGCTGGCCGGGAGCTAGCAACTGCGAGCCCATTTCATTGCTCACTCTTACCCTTCCTTCCAATAATGTCGTTCTTACATATGCTTCATCCTCATAAGCGTTAATATTAAAATGCGTACCCAGGGCCTCCACCCTGGCGCCATTTACTTCGGCAAAAAATGGCTGACGCTTATTTTTAGCCACTTCAAAATATACTTCTCCGGTAATTTTTACTACCCGCTCGCCTTCTGTAAACGCAGTAGGAAAGGTTATAGAAGAAGCGGCATTCAGCCATACTGCCGATCCATCGGGCAGCACAAGCTTAAACTGTCCTCCTTTAGGCGTCCATATAGTGTTATACACAACCTGGGAAGGCTGACCCGCTTGCGGAGTATAAATCACGTTGCCAGCAGACGACTGAACCACTTTTGTGCCCCCTTGCGTGGAAAGAACGCCGGTTGAAACGCTGTCCAGGTTCAATTCAGCGCCATCAGCAAGGATAAGGATTGCCTTGTTAACGCCTGGGGGAATATCGTTCGCCGGCTCTGTCTCTACTTCATTTTTCGTTTGGGCGGAGCCTAAACCCTTTTTTTGCGTATTCCATATATAGCCTGCCACAGACAATATGATAAGTATTGCAGCAGCATACCTTAGCCAGCTCCTTCTTAAAAAAGGAGTAGGTTTGCGTACGTCAACCGGCAAGGTCTTATTTATATTGAGGATGGTCTGCAGGATAGCCTCCGACTTTTCATGGGAAAGCGTTGAACCGTCCTGCATCTGTTGTAGTTTATCACGGATATCAAGATCCAACCATTCCCTATATTTGGGCATGATCAGAAAAACGGCCAATTGCGCTTCTTCTTCAGGCGTTAAAACGCCTTCTGTAAAGCGTTCCAGCAGGTCAAAAAAATGTTTGGATGGATGCATAACAAAACTAAAGACCGCCGGATCCTTATTTCGGAGTACAATAAGAATAGTTTTTTGTATTATTTCTCGAAACCAGGAAGATCAGCGCGAAGGAAATGCGCTCATTCTGCAGGACATCATCCGGCGCAGAAACCGGATAAGCAACATAAAAAAGAAACAATTGTTCCCTGGGCGGAGACATAGGCCCGGATCTGTCGAAGCGCCCTGTGCATATGGGTTTTAACCGTAACGATCGACAGCGAAAGGCGCTTGGCAATGGCGTCATAAGAGAGCTGCTCTTCTTTCGCCAGCCGAAAAACAAGTTGTTGTTGCGGAGATAATGAAGCTATAGCCTGCTGCAGGATCCGATGATATTGCGCGTAATAAGAATCATTAACCGACCGCCATTCAGCCTCTTGGATCAAGGTCGCCCATGAAGATTCAGTCAGTTTATTCCTTGCCCATTTTTCCAATGAATTAATAAGATGGTTGCGGGTGACAATAAACAGCCAGGAAACAAAATCCTCCAACTCTGGCAAGGTTGATCTTTTGATCCACACCTTCATAAACACCTCCTGAACAGCCTCTTCAGCGGCTATATCGCTCTTAAGATACAGTTTGCCTACATGAAAGACCTTGTTTTTATACCGGTTAAAAACCTCGGCAAAAGCTAACTCGCAGCCGTCGGCAACCCTACGCAGCAGCTCCTTTTCCATATATAATTCCTCTCCGGCCAAACAAAAACGTTTAGGATAATGAAGGCAATATTCTTTAATCTGTCGCCTAAAATAACAATAATAATTCGGATATGGGAAAATTACGGCGTCGGGTAACGATCCTGTTTCGGCTTTAATCCGCTATGGTCAGGGCATGCGGCGTATTGTGTATCCAGCCCCTTTTCAATTATCCTTCTTTTGGACGCTTTATTCAGGCGCTTGCATAACGAACTTATAGTTGCCCGCTTCCTTAACCTCAAACTGTATGACGCCATCCTGATCAGGGGTTAGGACGAACATATTTCCGCCGGGATTTTTACCGCCTTTCACGATAATGCCGCCAATAGGACTGCCGGGCCTTGCCTGCGCTCCATCGCCATTAGCCGTTCTTCCGGTTGCCGCATACGACGCCTGGGCAGCCCCATTACGTTTCGATAAAGCTTCTGAGCTGCCTTCGCCATCGGGATTTGTCGCCAGCCGGTTATCCTTGTTGCTTCTTGTGGTATTGAAATCTTGCGCCGCCGCCCTCTTGACCCCTTTTTCATTTATACTTTTTCCCTGGGGTTCTTCAGGCATAGCTAAACTGATCTTGTAATTACCCGCTTCCAGTCCGTTAAACTCAACTTCTCCTTTTTCATTTGATATCGCTTTCATAGTAATGCCTCCATTGGGAGATTTCCCCAGCTTAACATCAATGCCTTTTAACGGTCCTCCTGGTCTGGCTAACTGCATACCGTTAGCCATAGATTCGCCAAAGGTTTTGCCCTGCGTTTGCTTAACATCCGCCCTGTAGGCATTATCGCTGCGATTGCTGCGAACAGTATTGTTGTTCTGCGCTTTAAGTTGATTGGAGTTATTTGCAGCGTCTTCCTCATTCGCCCTGTAGGCATTATCGCTGCGGTTACTGCGAACGGTGTTGTTGTTCTGCGCTTTAAGCTGATTGGAGTTATTTGCAGCGTCTTCCTCATTCGCCCTGTAGGCATTATCGCTGCGATTGCTGCGAACGGTGTTGTTGTTCTGCGCTTTAAGCTGATACGAATCGTTGATTTGCTCGCCGTCAACCCCGGGGTTTGTAGCCAGACGGTTATCCCTATTGCTTCTTGTAGTATTGAAATCCTGAGCTTCCACTCTTTTAACTCCTTTTTCATTTATACTTTTTCCCTGCGGCGCTTCAGGCGTCGTAAGCGTAAATTTATAATTGCCCGCTTCCAAGCCATTAAATTCAAACTCGCCATTATTATCGCTTATTACCTTTATCCAATTTCCGCCGGGGTTTTTACCGCCTTTCACGATAATGCCGCCAATAGGACTGCCTGGCCTCGCGACGCTCGATGGTTCAAACATCGGGTTATCTCCCGACCCGTTGTCATCCTGGTACAGTGGATTATTTCCAGGCATTGCCTTTTCGCCAAAAGTCGCGCCCTGCGTTTGTCTAACTGTTGTATTTGCCGCAGCTGGTTTTTGATCGTATAAGGGGTCGGCCCCTTCTGCTCCTTTAAAAGCATTATCGCTGCGGTTGCTGCGAACAGTGTTATTGTTCTGAGCCTTAAGCTGATGGCCATTTTCAGTTTGCCCGCCGTCAGCTCCGGGGTTTGTCGCCAGACGATTATCCCTGTTGCTCCTTGTCGTGTTGAAATCCTGCGCTTCCGCTCTTTTGACTCCCTTTTCATTTATACTTTTTCCCTGCGGCGCTTCAGGCGTCGTAAGCGTAAATTTATAATTACCTGCTTCCGGCGCGTTAAATTCAAATTCGCCGTTATTATCGCTTATTACTGTTATCCAATTTCCGCCGGGGTTTTTACCGCCTTTCACGATAATGCCTCCAATAGGACTGCCTGGTCGCGCGAGGTTCGACGGTTCAAACATCGGATTGTCTCCCGACTTGCTGTCATTCTGATACAATGGGTTATTTCCAGGCATTGCCTTTTCGCCAAAAGTCGCGCCCTGCGATTGCCTGGGCGGGGTTTCCTTACCCTTTAGACCTTTGGTTTTACTACCCAAACTCCAACTCAACCCAGCATTTACCATCAGCGTCTGGTAACCGGCGCTTACCGTCGGCCTCTCTACCATTTTTCCGGAGCTCAATTGCTTGAGCTCATAAGTATTCCTATCATTAAAACCGCCTTCCGGCTTTAATACGCTTTGTTCAATATCCATTTTAGGGCCAATGTTTACTCCTATCGAGGTATATACGCGTAATGATGACGCTATTGGATAGCCGATTTTTAGCCTGGGGATAGCTAGAAAGCCTGTTCTTTTTGATTCGGGTAATTCGGCAAGGGTCAGGGTCTGTGTAGCGCCTTCGCTTACGGTAATGGTCGCGGCCTGCGAGTAACCGCTTTGCTTAAGGCCAAAATAACCGGCGTTAATGGATGGCGACAGCATAAACGCGCCTAACGAAACATCAGCCTGTACGCCCAGGTATCCCATAAAACCCTTACTGGATTTGCCTTCATTCTGACCATCGGCAACGCTCAAATTACCGCTGTATAATTTGTATGCAGCTTGCAGGGGGGCCGCATCAGGAGTAAGATTTTTAAGCGTATGGTATCCTCCGCCGGCCAGGATACCGAGCGTAAACCCGCCATTGTTTTTATGGAAAAAAGGAATAAACACATTCCCCTGAATGTTATAGCCATTGCCCAGGTAACCCTTGTCTTTAACAGCAGACGAGGCGCTGTTGATTCCGCCTTCCGCAGAAATAACGATCGGTTGCTGCGCAATGATTGCCGTGCCGGCGCCTGCCGACAAAAGGGCCAAAAACAAAATCCTTTTCATAAAATATTGGTTTGGAACGGGCTTCTTAAGCCAGGCGTTTACCTTATATATGGCTGCCTGCTTATATATGATAACGAAAATCCCATAAAGTTATTTGCCGGGGAAGGGCAATTAATCAATTGATAAAAATATCGACGTCTCAACACCAATCTATTTCTCACATGATTGCTATATAACCGGGTCACGTCTAGAGATGCTGGCGACCAAATACTGAACTAATTTTCATATGATCGTTCAAGGTCGTAATGGCTTTCAAGACCTATTCTGACGCCAAACTATTTCTCACATGATTGCCGCCGGGTCAAAATTGCGCTGCATAGTAACCGGAATAAGTAACATATCCGGTCATGCGATTTCTATTCTTATTAAATATTAAAATTACGTTGCGGGATAACCGGACGCTCATGACCGGATTGCATTTTTTGCGTGGACTATTGCGCATTATCGTTATTTGCTAATACGATGAACAGATGTTCAAAGCAGGCTGGCTAAATACTCCGAACCGCGAGATGTAATTCAAATGTGGAAGCGACTGGGCGATTGTTCGACTGAACCCAAAGAACTAATTGTAAATACAAGCGAAATACAAAAAAGTTCCGATCTATATCCTAAATGAGGTTGGGTTTTCGCCTCTACGCGCTTCGCGCGTTTGAGCTTTTTGTTTTGCAGCGTTGCGAGCGTGCTCGCATAAGCGGAAAAACGAAAAGCCCCTGGCTTCGCCAGAGGCTCCGTTATTTGTCGGGAAGACAGGATTACTTTCAGTGATCCTGGAAAAGGGGCGTTCAAATATTGTTGCAAAGCCCTTCCGGGCCTTTGTTGTTTTTTGCTGCGCCGCACGAGCAAGCTCGGCGGCTCCGCTCAAACAACAAAGCCTTCGCTTCGCGAAGGCTTTGCAACAATATTTGTCGGGAAGACAGGATTCGAACCTGCGACCCCCTGGTCCCAAACCAGGTGCGCTACCGGCCTGCGCTACTTCCAGAACGATTGTAGAGTGAAAAAATGCTTTTTACCTGCAAGGAAAACAGAACCGATCGCCTCCGGTGGAAAAATATTCTCTCTCGTACTGCGGTGAGGGAGGGATTCGAACCCTCGGTACAGTTTAACCCGTACGACGGTTTAGCAAACCGTTCCTTTCGGCCACTCAGGCACCTCACCTTCGTTAAACGGACGGCAAAAATAAGCGTTAAATACTAAAAAGCAAATTGAATTTTAAACAGCATCGACTCGCTCAACTTCAACATGTTGCACGTGGCGAAAGAGGACAAAAACACGCCTATAAGGACGGCCTTATATGGAATGACCATAACCTGATCAAGCCCGGAACGCCATGCTGTAGAAACAACGATTTAAGATGTTCATACTGGCCGGCGATCCCCTAAAAATGACAAGGCTTCTCTTCAACAAAAAGCAAAATGCTATTCCGGAAACAATATCGCGCAGACTGGCCTACATCGCCGCCAGCTGGACCTTCTGCTGAAGCTCTACCACGCTCTCGCGAAAAGCGCTATCCGTATCCATCAGGTCTTTTACCGTCTGGCAGGAATGGATCACCGTGGTATGGTCGCGGCCGCCAAAATGTTCGCCAATGGTTTTAAGCGAGTTTTTTGTAAATGCTTTGGCCAGGTACATAGTGATCTGCCTCGCCTGCACAATTTCCCGCTTGCGGGTCTTCTGAAGTAATTTATCGTAAGGCACATCGAAGAACTCGCATACCATCTTCTGTATGGTATCGATAGTGATCTCCTTACTGCTGGTTTTCACAAAATTCCGGAGTACTCTTTTCGCCAAATCTAAATCTATTTCACGCTTATTTAGCGAAGATTGTGCCAATAAAGAAATAAGCGCGCCTTCTAACTCGCGGACATTGCTGTTAATATTATATGCCAGGTACTTAACTACTTCCTTAGGCATCTCCAGTCCGTCATTTTTCATCTTCCGCTCCAATATCTCTATCCTCGTTTCATAATCAGGTATCTGCAGATCGGCGCTCAACCCCCAGCGAAAACGACTGAGCAGCCTCTCCTGCACCCCCTCCAGGTCCTTAGGGCTCTTGTCAGAAGTAAGGATCAATTGTTTACCGCTCTGATGCAAATGATTGAATATAGCAAAAAACGCATCCTGCGATTTCTCCGCGCGGTTAAAGAACTGTACATCGTCGATAATCAGCACGTCGACCATCTGGTAAAAATGAATGAAATCATTGATCGCATTATTACGACCATGATCCTGGAACTGATTAATGAATTTTTCCGAGCTCACATACAACACAACCTTATTAGGATGCAAACGTTTGGTCTCATTTCCTATCGCCTGACCAAGATGCGTTTTACCCAAACCAACGCCTCCATATAATACTAATGGATTAAAAGAACTGGCGCCTGGTTTTTCCGCAACCGTCTTACCCGCTCTGCGAGCTACGCGGTTACAATCGCCTTCAATAAAATTGTCGAATGTATATATGTGATTCAGCTGCGGATCAATCTGCATTTTTTTCAAACCCGGAATAACAAAAGGGTTCTTAACAGGATTATTTATGATCAGCGGAAAATCCATTTCATTATTTGAAAAGGTTTTATATCCATGAGTAGGAACATCCATCGTCAACGGCTTGCTCTGATGATTGCCGCTATCTACCATTATGCGATATTCCAAACGAGCCTCCTTGCCTAGTATTCTCCGCAACGTCTTGGCTAGTAAATTTACGTAGTGTTCTTCCAGGTATTCATAAAAAAACTGACTCGGCACCTGGATCACCAGCACGTTATTCTTCAATTCAACAGGCTTAATCGGCTCAAACCATGTTGTAAAATGTTGCCACTCGACAATATCTTTAATTATATCTAAACAATTGTGCCAAACTTTATCGAACGACTTAGCCATCTTATGAATAAGCGAGTTTATGTTGAGTTAAGATTTTTTGATTCACAAAGCTAATCCTCAGGACGGTTATTTTTCTTTTTATAGAAAGTAACGCAGGAGGACGAATATCAAAACTTTTTGTTGAATAAAAAATTTTTTATTCCCATTTTGTTATCAAATAATTTCAGAATAATCAATCTTATTTTTTGTTTGTTGAACTAAATCAATTATGACAAAAAACTAAACAACAACTGTACAAACTAAAGAAGCAAATCATCTGTCAAAAAACTTAACGGGTCTTTTGAAGATACAAATAATTCAGCAGGATAAGAAAGCTATTTTTGCAATCATTATGTATATGATATATTGTCTGAACTTTGATTAAATAGCTCTATTTACTTTTATCAGTTGCAACAACAGATTACCATATCATTAGCGCCGCATGAAGCGCATTCGGCAGACGCTGTCAAGGCGCAGATCAGCCAATGCCTTGCCGTCGATCCCTTGTCCGTTTCCGGCTTCATCACGCTTAAAAGTTCCATCGATTCCCGCGGCCGGCAAACCAAGATAAGATTGTCTGTCAATGCCTTTGTCAACGAACCCTTCACAGGCAGGGAGATAGAGAACATAACATTCCCGGACGTTTCGGGTTCAGATAAAAAAGCAATAGTCATAGGAGCAGGCCCGGCGGGGCTTTTCGCCGCATTAAAACTTATTGAAAAAGGCATACGCCCCATACTGCTTGAACGGGGGAAGGATGTTCGCTCCCGGCGAAGGGACCTTGCGCTGTTAAACAAAGAAGGCATTATCAATCCCGAAAGCAATTACTGCTTTGGAGAAGGAGGAGCTGGCGCATATAGCGATGGCAAATTATATACCCGGAGTAAAAAAAGAGGAGACGTAAATCGTATCCTTAACTTATTTGTACAGTTTGGCGCGCAGGAAAATATATTGTACGACGCGCATCCCCATATCGGCACTAACAAACTTCCTCATATCATAACCGCGATGAGGAAGCAGATCATCGATTGCGGCGGCGAGGTATTGTTCGAGAAAAAACTTACCGATCTTGTCATAAAAAACAATACGCTCTCCGCAGTCATCGCTAATGACGGCGAACGCTTTGAAGCCGATGCATTTATTCTCGCTACCGGACATTCGGCAAGAGATGTTTTTATGCTGCTGCATAAAAACAAGATCCTGATCGAATCCAAACCTTTCGCGATGGGCGTAAGAATTGAACATCCTCAGCGCCTCATTGACAGCATTCAGTACCATTGCCCTGTTCGCGGGGAATATCTTCCCCCCGCCGCCTATAGCGTAGTGGAACAAATAAACGACAGAGGCGTATTTTCCTTCTGCATGTGCCCGGGCGGCATTATAGCGCCCGCGTCCACCAACCCCGATGAACTGGTGGTGAATGGCTGGTCGCCCTCTAAAAGAAATAATCCTTTCGCCAATTCAGGGATCGTGGTATCTGTGGAAGATAAAGACATTGCGCCCCTGAAAAAAAACCATGGCCCCCTGGCAGCTATGTATTTTCAGCAAATGGTTGAACAAAAAGCATTTAAAGCGGGCGGAGGCCTTTTCGTAGCGCCAGCCCAACGCATGGCAGATTTCACCAGACGACAACGATCTACCTCCCTTCCCGACTGCTCCTATCTTCCGGGCGTTCGCAGCGCCCTCTTGCATGAGGTGTTGCCTCCTTTTATCTATTCGTCCCTTCAAAAAGCATTTCTCCAATTCGGAAAAAAAATGAAGGGCTATTATACCAATGAAGCCCTGGTATTGGCGACAGAATCGCGCACCTCTTCGCCGGTTCGTATCCCGAGAGATTCCGTTACCTTACAACATCCGCAAGTCAGGCGTCTTTATCCCTGCGGAGAAGGCGCAGGCTATGCGGGCGGCATTGTAAGCGCCGCAATGGATGGGGAAAAAGCGGCGGACGCCGTCAGCCGCTTTGTGCTTAATCAATAATGATTAAAAAAACGCTCTAAGCGATAACAGAAGAAAACGAATTTATATGCTGCAGATGAAATCAATTTATCCTTAACCAATCGCTATGCAAACGATTGCTTTGAGCTATACAGAACAACCCCTACGCCATAGCGACAACAGCTTGTTTTTAACCAATAATGATCTAAACCCGATACGCAACAAATGAATATACTGGAGATCATCAACCTTAAAAAACATTATGCCGCCCAAAAAGCGGTAGACGGCATAAGCTTTTCCATCGGAGAG
>JAEUVR010000333.1 GCA_016786785.1 Chitinophagaceae bacterium | reverse complement strand
TCGTCTCCCCAGCTATACAATCCCGGTTGATCAAATATTCCGGCGTTAACATAGTACTGGTTCTTTTTATCTCCTCCACTGACGCTGATATTGTGTTTTTGATAGACAGCATTATCCTTATAATACATCCTTGTCCAGTCGTAATTGGCGTTGCCGTCCCATCTTCCTCTCCATTGGCTGTACGGGGGTTTGTTAGGATTGTATTCTGTTGTATAGGTTCCATCCAGGTAACCTTTGATCCGGTCTACCTGCTCAGCAGGAAAGGTAGGCGTTACGCCTGCATTGATTGCTGATTGGTTAAAAGCAGTGGCATATACCAGCGAGTTTTCCATGCTAGGGACATAGATAGGAACGGTAATCGAGGTGTTATTACTATACTGGATATTCATCGATTGATTCTTGCCGCCTTTTTTGGTAGTGATCAGGATCACCCCAAAAGAAGCCCTGGAACCATATACCGCAGAAGCCGAAGCGTCTTTTAAAATGGAAATGCTTTCAATAGATTCGGGATCCAGGAAATCAGGGTTGGTTTCTACCCCATCCACTAATATCAAAGGCTGGGCATCGGAGTTGATGCTTCCTACTCCCCTGATATTCCAGGATTGGGTGGCTCCGGGTTCTCCGCCAAAACTATTCAGCCCGATATTGGTATTGGGCGATACGCCTTGTACTAGCATGGCCACATTGGGCGCAGGCCGATTGGCCAACATTTCGCCGTCCACTACGTCTATCGCGCCCGTTAAATTGCTTTTTTTCTGCGTGCCATAACCTACCACCACCACTTCATCTAAATCCAAAAGATCTTCTTCCAGGGTGATGTTAAGCGTGGTATTCGCCGAAACAGTTACTTCTTTTGGTTTAAAGCCTACAATGCTAAACACTAACTTTTCGCCAGCTTTAGGGATACTGATCTGGAAGTTGCCGCTGGCATCCGTATAAGCGCCAAGCGAGGTGTTTTTTACGCTTACGGATACGCCCTGCAAGGGACGGCCCTCTTCATCGGTCACCTTACCCGAAACAATGATATCCAGCGCTGGCGCGATTTCAGGCATTTGATAGGAAGCCATTGTTTTTTTGCGCTCCACCAATACCCTTTTGTTGCGGATCTCATAGGTGAGCGGCTGGTTGGCAAAAATATTATCCAGGATCGCCTGCAAGGGGGTATTCCTGACATGGATGCTAACGGGTTTAGCCTCTCTCATGTCCTCCATCAGGTAGATGAAGTGATAACCGGTTTGTTTGCGTAATTCGGTAAAAACCTTGGTTAATGCCTCGTTATCCGCCTTTATGCTTACTTTTTGCGCATGAACAGTCGCGCTGGCCTGCATAAAAGTGAGCATTATGATTAGGGCGGTAATCTTAACCATAATCAGCAGTTTGAACAGAACATTAAGATTTGGTTTGTAGCAGCTAGTTGCAAGATAGATTCTATACATTTGCATTTGGTTTAATTATTACTAGTTTAAGACAGCTTGGAATAATTAACTTCGTCAGCGTATCGCTGATCAACCAGGAGCGTTGCAGCGCTTCTGGTTTTTTATTCGTTTAATTAAGGATGATATTTGTATTGATTATTGCATGACCCTTACCTCCTTTCCGTTTTTCTCAAACCTGATATTGGTAAGCGTTCCCAGGTCGGCTAATAGTTCGTCCAATTCAGCCGTGATCGGGAAAGTGCCCCCAAATTTTTTACTGGGCACATTGCCATCTATAATTACCTCAATATCATACCAGCGGGCAACGTTCCGCATAATCGAAACAATGTCTTTTCCATCAAAAACAAAATAGCCGTTGTACCAGGCCATCGTATTTTCTATATTGGCCTTATGCTGCGTTATTTCATCATTTCCTTCCCTGGTGATTCCCTGATATCCCGGCTCGATCTTAGACAGGCTTGCATTTTTCATGATGTTCACCCCTCCTTCCAGCAAGGTGGTCGTCACGGATCTGTCGGTCGAATAAGCGGAAACATTGAAATGAGTGCCGGTAACGGCAATCTTTGTATCATGCGCCGAAACAAAGAAAGGCCGGTCTTTATCCTTTGCCACTTCAAAATAAGCTTCGCCTTCCAGGGTTACCCGGCGTTCCTTGGCGTTAAATACTACAGGGTAAGTAAAAGTAGTGGCAGTGTTTAACCAAACCCTTGTGCCATCGGGCAGGGTAAGTCTGAATTGTTTACCGTTCGGGATCCGTATGGTGTTCAGGGTTTCTTTTCCCTCCTGGTTGCCTGCGTGTTTGGCCGGGGCGGCTCCTTCATAAACAAGTTGCGCCTCGCTTGTTTTCTTTATGGCCACTCCCGTTCCCTCGCTGATAATGCCATTGGCCTGTTCATCCAGGCGGATCACGGAGCCATCGGCGAGGGTTAAGGTAATGCCATCGGAAGGCTGAACCGTTTCTACGATCGTGAATGGTTTACTATCTTCCTTATCTACGGGGCCATCCGGCTTTTGAAAGAATAAAAATACGCCGACGCCCAGCAGCAATATTACAGAAGCCGCAATGCCTGCATACCAGATCCTGGCGGCAGGGATTCTTTTCCTGACAAGTCGGTTACTGTCTATAGCCTGCTTTATACTGATCCCCATCAATATCTTTTCTTCCTCGCTGTTCCATTCCCAACCGGCATACATGGGGTTTTGCTGGATCATGTCCTCAAGCATTTCTTTCTCGGCAATAGAACATTCCCCTTTCGAATAACGAATGAGTAAATGCTTAAGTTCTTGTTGATTCATCTTATGGAACCGGTTTTAATACCGGCTTCTTCCGTCTAAGAGTACCTAAAGAAAGTCGAGGTAGTAGACCGCTAAAAAAAATTTATGAAGAAAAAAATAAGCGGGTAAAAAATATCGTTCGCCATCCGGAGACGAAGGTATTTTAATGCGTTGCTAATCTGTTTTTTAACGGTAAGATCGGAGATCTGGAGCTTTTCGGCTATTTCGTTATGAGACAAATGTTCTTTTCGGCTCATGATAAAGATCTGGCGCATTTTTTCGGGGAGCCTGGAGATCTCAGCGTCTATTACGGTAGAAAGATCATTGGTATCCACCTTGTGCTCCGTCTGCTCATCCACGTCTGCATAAAACCGGACAAATCTTTCCAGTACCTCATGCTTTTTCAGGCTGGACCTAAGGTATTTAAATGCCTTATTGCGCGCAATAACATATAGATAAGCCTGTAGATTAGCGATCTCTCTTACCAGATGGCGCGCATCCCAAAACGCGATAAAAGTCTCCTGAACAACATCCGCCGCCTCTTCTTTATTGGAAAGTATGCCGATCGCATATTTAAACAGGTGTTCCCAATGTTGGTTATAGAAATCAGAGAAGGCAGTCTCGTCGCCCTTAGCCAGCTGCATCTTCAAAACCTTTTCCCGATCCATATTCATATTAAAACAGTTAGCCATATTTCATCATAGATAGAATAACAAAATGCAGGCGCATGACTTTAATTTGCAATGATCCTATCCTGGCGAATGCGCAAATCTCTTTATGATCTTCTAATTCATTGCGATTTGAATTTTTAAATTTAGACCAAAAATCATTTATCCAAAAATTAATTTCCTTTGGGCGGCGACTCTATTCCAGCTTTAACGCCTTCCTATTTCCCGCTGCAATAAGGATTGGGATAGCGATTATATTCAGGAATTGCCTGACCGTATAGGGCAATTGTCGCCGGTCTGTGAAATTTATCCTGTACTTTGTAGAATGAAAAGGAAAGACATAAAACCATTACCGCTATTATTCGTTTTCCTATTCTTCAGCATCGCCGGCATGGGGCAGGAAACAATTAAAATTCTTTCTTATAATGTTTTATATGGCCTGCAAAAAGATACTATAAATATAGAGCGGTATAAATCATTGCTCAGAGATATTGATCCTGATATTGTAGCAACCCAGGAGATGAACGGCTGGACGCAAAAAACGCTGGAGGACCTGGCGGGGAGTTATGGACATCCCTATGCCTTGCAATCCAAGGAAGCGGGTTATCCTGTAGCATTGACCTCAAAAACTCCGCTGATCAACTTTAGGAAAGTAACGGAAAACATGTTGCATAGCTATATATACGCTAAAATAAGAGGCATCCATATTTTTGTCGTTCACCTCTCTCCTGCGACATATAAAAAAAGGCTGGAAGAAGCGGAGAATGTGCTTGCGCAGGCAAAAGAGATCTCCGCCCGGGAACCCATTCTGATCATGGGGGATTTTAATGCCCTCGACGCATCGGACAGTGCGTATTATGGCGAAGAGGTTTACCGGATGCTGAAAGGCAGGGAAGAAAAATATCCCCATATCCGCAACCTGAACCAGGGGCGGTTAGACTATTCCGTAATGAATAAATTCAGGGAAGCCGGATTTAAAGATGCTTATAAGCTTATGAAGAATGAATTTACAGGCAGTATGCCTACTTCCAAGGACGGAGAAGGCAATATAAATCCGAATCATCCGGGAGTTACCCGGCGTATTGATTATATATGGTGTAATACGACCGCGGCTAAATACCTGACCCGGTGCGTTATCTTAAAAAATGAATTGACCCGCGTTATATCGGATCATTATCCTGTTTACGCGGAATTTACCCTGCCCGTTAAAAGGAGATAGCATAGCGTCAACCGCC
>JAEUVR010000406.1 GCA_016786785.1 Chitinophagaceae bacterium | reverse complement strand
TCTTTGAATTTTTTATACTCCAGGATCTTATCCACCAGCTCCTGCCGGGGATCCACTTCATTGCCCTGTTCATCCAACTCCTTCCTGGGCAATAATAATTTTGCCTTAATACGCATGAGCGTAGAAACAAAAAGGATAAACTCGCTGGACAATTCTATGTTCAGTTTCTCCTGCGTATGGATAAACTCAAGAAAGTCTTTGATGATCCTGGTGATCGGAATATTATAGATATCCAGCTCATCGCGCTCAATAAAGAACAATAAAAGGTCGAAGGGTCCTTCAAATTGAGGCAGCCTGATCTGGTATGTAGGTTGAGTCATGAGATAGCTTTAAAACTTGGCCGAGAACCCGATGCCCAACAGCTGGCGCAACTGGAGCCTGGCGATCGCGTCATCGTCATACAAAAGGTCAATGGCAATATTGGCGGAAAGGAATTTATTAACCTTCATGGAAAATACGTTTGTCCAGAAGATGTCTATATTCTGCGGGTTGGACTTATAATTGGAAAACGCGTCAAACCTTGACTTGTAATTGACATTCTTTAGAATATCCTTATTGAATTCCGCGCTGAGAAAGGCGCCGAGTTCATTTTTGGACTTCTTCCCGGGATCCACGCCGTATGCTCCCTGGGAAGAAAGCAGATCGTCGTTTACAATTACCCATCTTTCGGTGAGCGGAGAAATAAACAGGGAGAAATAGTCCTTAGGCTTATAGTCAAACCCCAGCGACAGCACCACATAAGCGGGAGCCATAAAGGTGGAGGTTTTAGACTTCACCTCCGCCCCATTTACGTCTTTTTCATAATTGTATCCATTTCCAAACTGCGTTCTGAAGTTAAACAATGTAGAGAGATACCATTTCTTGCCGATATCATAACCGTATTTGGACAGGAGGTCCAGGCGATCATCGCTTTTCCTGCTTCCGAGGCTGGTGGTGTTGATATAACCATAGCCAATATCGAGCGTATTGTCCCATGCATGACGCCCTTCTTTAAACCGGGCAAACAGGTTAAGGAAGGCTACCGCCGAAAAAGAAGATTTATCGCCTCCGCCCTGCCAGTTGCTTAACGAACCCTGCGCAAGGTTCATGGTAAATAAACCGCCTTTTTTCCAACCTTTTTTAAAAGCGGTGTCTTCTTCGATCTTCTTGCCCTGGACATCGCTTTTTAAAGCGGATACCGTTGCATCCTGGGCGAAGCTGATCATCCCTGCCACAAGTAAAACCCCTCCTAAAAAAACTCTTTTCATGTTTTGGATCTTTTTGATTGATTTATGTTTCAAAGGTAAATAAAGAATATAAGGGTGCGATATGGGTGCCTCGCGGTTGCCCATTTATCGATCATCGCTTTAAAATAAAAAATTATGCCTGCTTCCGTTGAAGCGTATCCCTGATCTCTATCAGCAACTGGTCTGTAGAAGAGGGTCCGGCAGGAGCGGCGGCTTCGGGTTGTTTTTTCAACTTATTAATGGCTTTCACCATCAGGAAAATAGCAAAGGCAAGCAACAGGAAGTTGATGGCTACAGTGATAAAATTACCATAAGCAAATACAGGGCCCATTTCTTTGGCTTTAGCCAGGGGAGCTCCGGCGGGCACGTCGGCAAAAGCGATATATGCATTGCTGAAATCGGGCGAGCCAATGATCTTTGCCACCAGGGGCATCACGAGATCATTGATCACCGAATCCACTATTTTACCAAAAGCTCCGCCTATGATAACGGCTACTGCGAGATCAACAACATTGCCTTTGATGGCGAACTCTTTAAATTCTTTGATGAAGCCCATAATAATAGATTTTGAATTGGGGGTAATAGTATTGTTTATCCGAACAATGTAAAAAGTCAATCCATTGCCGTTATCAGCAAATATTCAATATTATTTTTTTAATCCCGGATATTTCATATCTAAACTTTTCATCAATTTATGCAGATTATCAGCCATAAGGTATTCCTTATACCAGTTTTGATCGGAAGGGACGATTATCCAGGAAGGGCTATCGCAATGCTCAAAACAATCCTCATACATTTCCCTGTAGATATCCCATAACTCGGATTCTTCAAAATCCTTTTCATTGTATTTCCATTGTTTTTCCCGCATACTGATGCGCTCGTGCAGCCGAACATGTTGTTCTTCCCGGGAAACATGCAGATAAAATTTCAAAATATGGGTATTATTATGCTCCTGCAGCAGCTTCTCAAAATCATTGATGGCCTTCATTCTTTTTTTGGCCAGGCTGTCATTGCACCATTTATGCACCCTTGTTACGAGGACGTCTTCATAATGCGAGCGGTTGAATAGCTGGATCATTCCCCTGCCGGGAGTATTGGCATGTATGCGCCATAAAAAATCATGGGCCAGCTCTTCCTGCGTGGGAACTTTGAAAGACTTCACCATCACGCCCTGGGGGTTCAGCCGGCCAAAAACATTCCTGATGGCGCCGTCCTTCCCGCTTGCATCCATTCCCTGGATAATCACCAGTATGGAGTGTTTGGACTCGGCATAGAGCAGGTTTTGCAACTCGTCTAATTCTTCCAGCAGACCGGCTGTTTTTAACTTGGTTTCCTGTTTGTCAAAACCCTTTGGAGCGCGGGTGGATATATCATTAAGACTGATCCTGGGCATAGTTTTATTGCTTTACGATTTATATTCCGGTCCTGCCGGGCCCTTTATACCGTCATGATCTCTTTTTCCTTGGTTGCAAGCAGCTTATCCACCAGGGCAATATATTTATCGGTTGTGCCCTGTATCTTCTCTTCCGCATCCTTGCCTATATCTTCGCTTAACCCGTTTTTCTGTAATTTTTTAACCTGTTCCATAGCCTCCCTGCGGATGCTCCTGATGGCCACTTTCGATTGTTCGCCCTCGCCCAAAGCCCTTTTTACCAGCTCTTTCCGGCGTTCCTCCGTAAGCGGGGGAAGGAATAACCGGATCATATTGCCGTCATTCTGGGGCGTAATACCGATGTTAGCGGCAATGATGGATCTTTCTATGGGCTGGAGCATGTTTTTTTCCCAGGGCTGGATGGTAAGCGTACGGGAATCTGCAACAGACACGTTTCCCACCTGGTTAATGGGGGTGGGAGAACCGTAGTAATCCACCACCAGGCCATCCACTATATTGGGGGTAGCTTTCCCGGCCCTTATTTTCAGCAATTCCGACTCCAGGTGGCTGATCGCCTTACCCATCTGTTCATTCGCCTCTTCAATAAATAGATCAAGTTCTTCTTGCATATCAAATTTATTAGTCGTGCAAACCTACATCAATTAAAAAAACTGTACAAAATGAGTATTGGGGGCGGCTAGGGGCGGCAATATTAATACTACAGCGCAACAACACAATGTGCAATCTTCCCGGCGCCTGACAGCTGAGGCAACAATATATTAATGCTAAAGAAGGCTGAATGAACGCGGCGTTAATTATTATGCTCTATCAGGGCATCCTTGGTAAGCGGAACGATCTTGGTCAGGCCGGCTTCCTTTTCATCCTCGATCTTGGTAACAAACAGCGTAGGTTGGGGACGGGTATAATAGAGCGCGGCAATGCCTGCAAAAAACACGCACGCTTCGATGAGAATGATAACGGCAGCCTCCATTATATTCCGGAAATAATAAGAAAGGCCGACAAATGCAAGGTTGGCGGTCACCAGCGCAAAAGTGATGGCATTATGCGATAATCCCTTGTCAAGCATCAGGTGATGGATATGATTCCTGTCGGGTACAAACGGCGACCGGCGATGAAAGATCCTGATGCCAAATACCCGAAGCGTATCCATTAAGGGTATCAGCAATACAGAAAACCCGATCGCCGGGGCCTCTCTGATCGGAGAACTGGCGCCGCTTACTTCGGCGACATTGATAAACTTGATCACAAGAATTGCGCTGACCATGCCGATCAGCATGGACCCCGTATCGCCCATAAAGATCCTTGCAGGATGATAGTTAAATATAAGAAACGCCAGGAGGCTGCCCGTCAGGGCAAAAGCCATTATGGCGTAAGGAATAATATCTGCGCGAAGAAAATAAAACCCGAAAAGCGCGGTCGCCATGACTCCCAGGCTGCCCGCCAGTCCGTCTATACCATCTATCAGGTTAAAGGAATTGATAATGACAATAATGGTAAAATAGGTCAGCAATAAACTAAACATCTCCGGCAACTCATAAATACCGAGAAACCCATGCATGCTCCTTATCTGAAGGCCGCCCTTATAAATGATCAGGAAAGCCGCGACAAACTGGCCGATAAATTTTTTGATGGGAGAAATGACCAGTATATCGTCTTTAAGACCCAGGAAAAACAATACAATAACGGCTGCGATGAAATACTGTAATTCGGGGGCTATAGTAAAAGATATGCTCAACAAACAAGTCATAACAAATCCCGCAAATATGCCCAGTCCTCCTAAAGAAGGCGTTTGCATTTTGTGTATCTTTCTCTCATCCGGAACATCAAACAATTTCTTTCTTTCCGCCACCGTAATAATTGCGGGAATAGCCAGAAAAGTGATTGCAAAGGAGATAGCTATTGACTGCAAAACATCAAACATTCACCCTTAATTTGTATTAGATAATGAGTAGGATCGTGGAGGATTTAAAACACTTATAGCAAATTTACTTCCAAGATTCTGTAACGCCAACTTATATTCCCCGTCCATACTAAATTTCCCCTTCCAAAGGCAAATATTCCCAAAATGGCATTTCCCAGGCTTTGCAAACGCCTGGTATTTATTATAAAACAATAAAGCATAAGAATTATTGCCCGGCGCCGCTTCAGAAAAAGATTTCCGTAGTTTTGCCAGACTATAAAAACACAATATGCAAGATTTAAAAGGTATGGCTTCCCAGATAAGAAGGGATATCGTTCGTATGGTACATGGATGCGCCAGCGGTCACCCGGGCGGATCATTAGGATGCGCAGACTACTTTACGGCCTTGTATTTCAATGTAATGAAGCATTCGCCGGATTTTAACATGGACGGGATTAACGAAGACCTGTTCTTTCTCTCCAACGGCCATATCTCTCCTGTTTTTTATGCTACGCTTGCCCGCTCGGGTTATTTCGACATAAAGGAATTATCCACATTTAGAAAAATAAACTCCCGTTTACAGGGACACCCTGCTACGCATGAACACCTGCCCGGCATCCGGGTTGCCTCAGGATCATTGGGTCAGGGGCTAAGCGTGGCGATCGGCGCGGCGCTGGCCAAAAAGCTGAACGGCGACAAAAACCTGGTCTATTCCCTGCATGGCGATGGCGAACTGGACGAAGGCCAGATCTGGGAAGCGATTATGTTTGCTCCCCATAATAAGGTTGATAATTTAATCGCTACCGTTGATATTAACGGTCAGCAAATTGACGGCACCACCCAAAAAGTGCTGGACCTGGGCAATATCAGGGCCAAATTCGACGCTTTCGGATGGATCACCATGGAAATGAACGGAAATGATATGGATGATGTAGTTGCCGGCCTGAACAAGGCTAAAACACTGACCGGTCAGGGGAAACCCGTGGGCATCATGATGCATACCATCATGGGCAAGGGGGTTGATTTTATGGAAAACGACCACAACTGGCATGGCGTTGCTCCTAACGATGAACAACTTGCCAAAGCATTGGCGCAACTACCCGAAACGGTTGGCGATTATTAACGGAGGTAAGATTCAGATTCCACGGATTGAGCCCATAAGACCAGCGGCGTTTACAAATATATCGCTAAGCCTACAGCCACGCCTGGCCGGCTTGTAAAATTACCTGCGTTACGGCATAACGCCGGTCGCTGACGCCTTCGTAAGATTGCCTTGATTGTAGCCTGCGCTAAGATTCGGGATCTATCCAGGCGCCATTTTCCCTGAGCAGGTTGATGAGCTCCTCTACGGCGATATCGCTGTTAACCGAGCGTTTCACTATTTCTTTACCCTTGTATAAAGTGATCTTGCCGGGACCGCTGCCCACATACCCGAAATCGGCGTCCGCCATTTCTCCGGGACCGTTTACAATACAACCCATGATGGCGATCTTCACGCCCTTAAGGTGATGGGTTACCGCCCGGATCTTTGCCGTTGTTTCCTGCAGGTCAAACAGGGTCCTTCCGCAGGAAGGACAGGAGATATATTCTGTTTTACTGATCCTTGTGCGCGTTGCCTGCAGAATAGAAAACGACGTATTGTTAATGAACTGGGCATTGTTCTTTGCTTCCAGATAGGTTCTCCCGCTTACCCTGGAAGTATTGAGCAGGGCGGGATCGTTTTTCAGCCAGATGCCGTCGCCCATGCCATCCAGCAATAAGGCGCCGGCATTTGCGCTGAAATGAATAAGCTGTTCATCAATAGATGCGTCATTGCTTTCAATGACCAGGATCACGGGAATACGGATACCCCTATGCATGAGCGCTATAATGAAGCGCCGGATAGAAGGCATCAAATGATAATAAGAGGAACGCAGGCACAGGACGACCCGCCCCTCGAACAACGCGCCATCGCCTTTCTCCAGGAGACCGAGCAGTTTTTTCGCCAACGCTTCATCGTTTACGTCTAATCCTACAAATACCATCGAAGCGCCGGCAATATCGGAATCGTTTAACCCTAACCGTGCGTATTCATCCGCCTCCATGAAGGGATGATATTTTTGTTTATCCGTTGCGGCAAACCATGTTTCATAATGACAGATCGCCTGCAAGGTTCCCGGCAATGAGAAATCCAATAAGGTATTCCCGGTACAGATAAAATCCGCCGCGCCGTCGCTGATATTCCATTTATCAATAACAGGATCATACCGGTACCCAATGGCTTTCAGATCGCCTGCGACAATGGTCGACGACCGGGCGAAATCCGCTATTACCGCCGGGACCTGTTTTCCTCCTATCGACGCAAGGGCCGCCGTATCCCTTCTCGTATATTGAAAAGGCGAATAAGGAAGGACCAGTTTCCCGGAAAACAGGGATCCGGTTTCCGCATCCGGATGCTGCGGCTGAAGCAGGGGCCCGCTTTCGGACCCGGCAGCGCCGGCGCCCCGCAGCAAGGTTTCCCCGGCAGGCTCCGCGCCGGCATGGGCAAGATCCGGCTTCCGGGAAGACGGCAAACGGCCGGCTTCCGCTTCTCTTTTTGCGTATCTTTTTACCAGGTCGCGGCACACGGGTATTTCAAATTCCGGATCTTCGGTTAATGATACCCGTATAGTATCGCCGATCCCGTCTTCCATCAGCGTTCCTATGCCAATGGCGGATTTTATTCTTCCGTCTTCCCCGTCGCCCGCTTCGGTTACTCCCAGGTGAAGAGGGTAGATAACGCCAAACTCATTGTCCATGGTCTGCGCCAGCAGTCTATAGGCCTGCGCCATCACCAGCGGATTGCTGGATTTCATGCTGAGTACGATATTGTGATAATCCTCATCCCTGGATATTCGCAGGAACTCCATTGCGCTTTCCACCATTCCCATCGCCGTATCTCCGTAACGGCTCATGATG
>JAEUVR010000264.1 GCA_016786785.1 Chitinophagaceae bacterium | reverse complement strand
TGGATCAGGCCCATTTCATTGCGCTCCTGCTGCGGCAATTTGCTTTCCTCCCTGGCTAAACGCTGATCGAGGAATTCCAGGTCCTCCCGGTTATGATCCAACGCATATCGAATGATGTACTGGATAAACTCCTCGGCAAGGTTCATGTTGTCTTCAATATCATAAAAAGCCATTTCCGGTTCTATCATCCAGAACTCTGCGAGATGCCTCGTGGTATTGGAATTCTCGGCCCTGAATGTAGGGCCAAAAGTATAGATCTCGCTAAACGCCATTGCGGCAAGCTCCCCTTCCAACTGGCCGCTTACCGTTAGATTGGCGGCGCGCCCGAAGAAATCCTCCGAAAAATCGATCTCTCCTTCCGGCGTACGGGGGGGATTGTCCAACGGCAGGGTGGTTACCCTGAACATTTCCCCGGCTCCTTCTGCATCGCTGGCCGTGATAATAGGCGTATGCATATAAACGAAGCCTTTTTTATTAAAGAACTCATGAATGGCAAAAGCCAGGGAATGCCTTACTCTGAACACGGCGCCAAAAGTATTGGTGCGAAAACGCAGATGCGCTTTTTCTCTCAAAAAATCAAGACTATGTTCCTTTGGCTGCAAGGGGTATTTTTCCGGGTCGCTATCGCCCAGCACGGTTATCTGCCTGGCTTTTACTTCGAGCTTCTGACCCTTGCCCAGGGAAGGGACAACAATGCCGGAAACCTTAAGAGAAGTAGCCGTATTAATGCGTTTAAGCTCATTTTCGCTCAACAAACCCAGTTCGGCCACCACCTGCAGATTAGTATTCGTAGAGCCGTCGTTTAGCGCGATAAACTGGTTATTCCGGAAAGTACGCACCCAACCCATAACAGTAACTTCCTGCGACTGCGGCTCCCAGGACAACAATTCCTTTATCTTAACGCGCTTGTTGAACATATAGATTTTTTGAAAGCTGCAAAGATAATAAGAGCCGCCCAATGAAAAGAAATCCTCTCGCCGCCCGCACCCGAAGAACCTAAGATTTACCCAAATCGTAAATCTCTGTTGAC
Source organism: Chitinophagaceae bacterium (assembly GCA_016786785.1). GTDB lineage: Bacteria > Bacteroidota > Bacteroidia > Chitinophagales > Chitinophagaceae > Flavitalea. The sequence goes on along the minus strand of JAEUVR010000264.1, from coordinate 1,577 downwards.
GGAATACAGTAGATTTGCGCGCTGTGTCAGTAAGAAGCATTCAAATAGCCCTGGTTGGCAATCCTAATAGCGGAAAAAGCTCTCTTTTTAATACCCTCACCGGTTTAAATCAAAAAGTGGGCAATTTCCCGGGCGTAACAGTAGATAAAAAAGCAGGCGTTTCCACTATATCGCCTCAATTACAATCTGTTATCATCGATCTTCCCGGTACTTACAGCCTGTACCCCCGCAGAGAAGACGAATGGGTGGCTTACCGTGTGCTCATGCAACAGGATGGAACGGTAAACCCCGATATCATCGTCCTGGTAGCAGATGCCAGCAACTTAAAAAGGAACCTTCTTTTCGTATCGCAGATCATCGACCTGAAGATACCGGTAGTGATTGCCCTGACCATGCTGGATATCGCCCAGAAAAAAGATATCATTATTGATATCGCGGCGCTGGAAAGAGAGCTGGGCGTTCCGGTGATTCCGGTCAATCCCCGTAAAGACAAGGGGATAGCTCAATTAAAAAAAGCCATAGAACAGACGGTTAACCATATTTCAAATCCGCCTGTAAGGAATTTTATCAATATTGAAACGCTTGCTCCCCAGGCCATCGAAAACGTGAAGGAATTATTTCCTCACCTGAGCGACTACCGGGCCATTCATTATCTCATCAATCATGAATCCTTTAACCTGCAAAACGGGGCGCAGGAAAAAATAGAAAGTATTGAAGAAGCGCATCAGTTCAACCACACCAAAGTGCAGGCTGAGGAGATCACGCAACGTTACCAACGTATTTCCCATATATTAAAGCAAGCAGTTTCCGAGCCCAATCCCTTAAAGAAAACTTTTATCACCGAAAAGATCGACGATGTGCTGCTGCATCGCCGTTGGGGATACCTGATCCTGCTGGCCGTGCTTTTCCTGTTGTTTCAAAGCGTTTTCTGGGTGGCCGAATATCCGATGAATTTTATCGAATGGTTCTTTGCCGAAGCAGAAGGCTGGTTGTCTGCTATACTTCCCGAAGCCTGGTGGTCCGATCTGCTGATAAATGGAATTGTGGCGGGGCTTGGAGGCATTGTGATCTTTGTGCCACAGATTGCCATATTGTTCGGCTTGATCACCTTGCTGGAAGATACGGGGTATATGGCCCGCATCAGCTTCTTAACAGACAGGCTTATGCGCAAATCCGGTCTTAATGGCAAAAGCGTGATGCCCATGATCAGCGGCTTTGCCTGCGCCGTCCCGGCCATCATGAGCGCCAGGAGTATTGAAAATAAGAAAGAACGCTTACTGACCATACTGGTAACGCCCCTGATCAGCTGCAGCGCCAGGTTGCCCGTATACACCATACTGATCAGCCTCGTAATACCCAAGACCATGCTTGGGGGCTTTCTTAGCCTGCAGGGGCTGGTGATGATGGGGCTCTACCTGCTGGGACTGGCGATGGCTCTGTTGGTTTCCTATATCGCCAAATGGTTCATTCATATTAATGAAAAAAGCTTTTTTATCCTTGAGCTGCCCATATACCGGGCGCCCCGATGGAAGAATATCCTGGTTACCATGATCAGCAAATCAAAAATATTCGTTTTT
>JAEUVR010000243.1 GCA_016786785.1 Chitinophagaceae bacterium | reverse complement strand
TTCCTAAAAAGGATACTACGGCGCCGGAACCCGAACCAGCTCCGGCCCCTGCGCCGGATACAACAACCATTGTATCTCATTTTTAACGTCTAATCACAAGGCCATCATAAAAAGCCGGATATATTTTCCGGCTTTTTTTATGTATAATCCGAACTGAAAAATAAAACCGCCGAACAAATTCTCCAAAGAGAAAGATCCCGCCAATCCAGGGCTCCGGTCTTTTAAGGGCCGCCAACTTATTGTAGCGCTGCTTATACCGTCAGCAACAAAGATTAGCGAACGAATTTTTCTTCCGTCCCGACAAGATAGCGGCTTATCAATGCGGAGGCCGTAAGCCAAAAGATAACCCTTACCTTAGCAAAGTTTTGAAAGCGAGCAGCCAGATCATAGGATCTTTTAAAAAGGACATTCATGGCTGCTTTCATTTCAATGTATAACAAATGAATAGCGCCCATGGAGCCATCCCTACGCAAAGCTTATAATGAAGCATTCCGCCAAGAAACTTTCCAGGCATTTTTAAAAGAGCTCGATAGCGCACATCCGGCGGCAAGACCCTTCCGGCTGGCGGAAACGCCGGTATTTGTGCCCAGATCATTTGGAAATAAGATGATAGAGACCTGCGAGTATATTATTGATCTGATCATCGACCCTTCTTTTAAACCTCTTACGGAGCAAAGTATCCCTGCCTCAGAAAGGGTTCCGGGAGAAAATGACCATCCTCATATGATTGTTTTTGACTTTGCCGTCTGCCTCAACAGCAAGGGAGAGCCTGAACCGCGTTTGATCGAGTTACAGGGGTTTCCCAGCCTGTATGGCTTCCAGGCGTTTTATCCGGATCTGATCCCTAAATATTTTCCTATACCGAAAAACTATAGCCAATATCTCGGCGCCTTCGACCGCAACAGTTATGTTGAAGAACTGAAATCTGTTATACTGGGAAGGTTTCCGCCTGAAAATGTGATCTTGCTTGAGATACAACCGCATCGGCAAAAAACCGCTATAGATTTTTATTGCACGCGCGACCTGCTAGGCATTGAGCCGGTCTGCATCACCGAATTGATCCAGGAAGGAAGATATCTGTATTATATGCGCAAGGGAGTAAAAACGCCCGTCAAACGGATCTATAACCGCGTTATTTTTGACGAACTAAACGCCCGGAAAAATGAGCTGGGCAATTTTGTAGACATCACTCAGGACCTGGACGTTCAATGGGCGCCTCATCCCTCCTGGTTTTACAGGATCAGTAAGTTTACGCTTCCCTTTATCAGGCATCCCTATGCGCCGGACGCCTTCTTTCTCGGCGAAATAAAACAACTACCCGAAGACCTGCATAACTATGTGCTAAAGCCTCTTTTCTCCTTTGGCGGACAGGGCGTGGTCATCGATATAAAAAAAGAGGATCTGCTGCGGATCAAAGACCCCGATCATTGGATACTGCAAAAAAAAGCGCATTACGCGGATATTATTCTAACGCCGGATATCCCTGCAAAAGCAGAAATACGCATCATGTATCTATGGAAGGATGGAGACGCCAGGCCAAAGCCGGCGATCAATCTTGCCCGCTTAAGCAAGGGAAAAATGATAGGCGTAAGTTATAATGCAGATAAGGAATGGGTAGGCGGAAGCGTTGCATTTTTTGAGAAATAAAACGCTCCCGCCTTTTAGACAATGAGAGCAATAAAACGGCGCGGTTATTTTCCTGCCTTATACCGCAACCCGATAAAACCCCTGATTCCCTGGTTTGGCGCATATACATAATTCGGATCAAAGGTTAGCGCGTAGGGATTATCCGGCGTACTCAATGCCTGCCCGTCGGCATCAAACTGCACCCGCTTATCAAACGGATCGTCGGAGCGGGCGATGATAAAAGCGGCATGTTTTGCGGGCGTCCAGTTGAGCAGGTTCTTTATACCTCCGTATATTTCAACCGAAGAAGATAGTTTTTGGGTAAGCTGTATATTCTGAATGCTCCAAACAGGCGAGCGGGGATCCCTCGGATCCAGCTCGGAAAGCAGAGGCAGCAACATCGGCCCATAAACATTTCCCGTGTAATCTAATGTCAGGCGCAGGCGCGGCAGCGTATAAGCGATTGTCCAGTTAGCCATCCAGCGTTCCGTCAGCAGTTGTCGTTCAATGCGCTTGGGGGTATTCCCGCGTCCATCGGCTATGCCGACGTCCATTACGGTAATGCCCGATGTTATTTTTAAAGAATTGACAAACCCCGATTCCATATTCAGGCTAACGCCTTTTGAGATCGCATATCCGTCAAGGTTATGATACCTTATCTGGTTGGTATTGGAAGTATAATCGGGAATAATGCGATTGGTGAAATAGGCGAACCATGCCGAAAAATCCAGCGTCATCCAATAACTGGCGGTATGCATTCTTTTAAAGTAATTGAGATTGACATTGTAACTGCGCTCCGGCTCCAGCTTATCTTCGATCACTACCTCCCTGGCGCCTGTCAGCGCGGCATGATCTTCCGTAAAAATATTTACTACCCTGAACCCCGAGCCTGCATTGATGCGGATGATATCATCCGGGGTTGCCGATAACTTATAAGCCGCTCTTGGCGTAAAGATATGGCCATGCCGCTTGTCATAATCATAGCGTATGCCCGTCAACAGTTCCTGTTTTTCATTGATCGACAGTTCATCCTGTATAAATATACCCGGCAGCATGATCTTATCCGGCTTGCTGCGACCGGTCGCCGGATCAAGCGTCGCAGGGGTGTTGTCGTCGTAATAGGTGTACCTGCCTACGGCGCCTAATAAAAGAACATGTCTGTCAGGCAATTTTTTTTCCCAGGTCAGCCTACCGAAAGCGACGTCTTGCCGCGCGTTGAACAAGGTTGTCCCGTAAACCGAATGCTGATCATGCCGGTTCAGCGAATAAGCAAACTCCAGTTTTTCCCTGACAGGCAATGCATAATTACCGATCAGCTCCGTCCTTGAAGTGTAAATGCTTTCCCCATACACGCTGTCTCCTCCCCGGAAACTTTTATTCCAGTTCATCTCTCCTCCCCAGCGGTCTTCATAAACATATCTTACTGCAAGGCTGGCCAAACGATCTTCTTTTCTTTTCCAGGATATTTTATTAAAAACCGACACGCGATCCTGAAGCGTGATATCGGTAAAATGATCCTTATTCTTATCTACGGGATGTTCATAATTGAAATAGTTAACGCCTAATAAAGCGGTTGATCTTTTTCCCGTACGGTATTTTATGCCCAGATCGGTATTGTACTCCTGCCAGCTTGTGGCTGAAACGTCTACCGAGACAAGGGGAGATTTTTCAGGAAGCTTTGTAATGACATTGATCAGCCCACCGATAGCTTCGGAGCCATACAAAGAAGAAGCTGGCCCCTTTACTACCTCTACTCTTTCAATTAAGGAAGTGGGTATCCCTGACAATCCATAAACAGAAGCCAGGTTGCTGACAATAGGCATTCCGTCTATCAACACCATGGTATACGGGCCTTCGAGGCCGTTAATATGGATATCGCCCGTATTACAGACATTACAATTTAACTGCGGTCTCACGCCGTTCACCATCTGTAAAGACTCAAAAATAGAAGGGGAAGGATTTTTCAGGAAGAATTTTGGCGTGTACAGTTCAACAGGTACCGGGCTGGCGGATCGCTTTACGGCGCGCATGGCCCCGGTAACCGCCACTTCTTCCAGTAATCCGGACCGGGAAGCAAGCAATATCTCCATCTTTTGCCCTTCTTTTAAAAGGATGGTATCGGTAATATATCCCATAACGCTGACCGTTGCGCGCAAGGGCGTCGAAGAATCGGATGCCGGCAATGGCAGGAATGCCCTGGCGCGGCCTTCCTTATCCGCTACAATATTCAGGTTGCCGGGCATAATGACAATGGTAGCGCCGGGGAGAGGTTCAAAACTATGCTTGTCCTTTACTGTGATGACAAGCGGTTGTTGCTGGGAAAAAGCGCCCCAGAAAATAAACGTCAGACAAAAAGTTAGAAAATATTTCATAATTATTCGTGCTGTTGCTACGATCCAGGGCTCCGGTTACTGCCTGTATGGCGTCAATGCCGGTTCTTATCAAAGACCTGGCCTATAACTGTAACAGGTATCGATTATCGCCTGTAAAGCGTTAACGCCGGCTCATATCAAGAACCCTATAGTACAGGCTCCGGTTACCAAGGAAAGCGCTGGTTTTAATTTTCAATTTTTAGACTAGTCTAAATTTATATTTAGATAAATATAGAATAATTTTTAAATAATCGAAAAAAACAATAACCGATAAGCTAAAAAAATAACAATCGCTTAGGAGCGGAAAACTGCAATAAGGAACGCATAGAGAAAAAGGAAGACGGGCTCAGCGGGAACCAACAGCAAAAATAACGGCGCGGGCGCCCCTTTAAAATATTAATGTATAAAGATCCCTGTAGGCGCGAAGCAGCAGTATCGTCTTTAAAATATCAATTCACAAAACTCCAGTAGATACCGACGCGGATCTGCAGGCCGGGGTAGGCATAGTTGGGCGCCACCAATTGATTATGGGTGAACTTCCATGTCGCCAGGTCAAGCGTATTCAGGTTCTCCGCCCGCACATAAGCGGTAAACCCTTTGATCCGGAAATGCGTATAGGCGGCCAGCTCGGGAAATTTCATTTGGAATGTTTGGGTCTGCTGGTTGATAAACTGGCCCAGCAAGGGAGAATAGTCGTCTGCCTTATATGGCGTATGATAGCGGAACTCAAGTCCTAAACTGATCAGCAGGTTCCTGAAACCGAAGTTTCCGTCGTAGCCGACCTGGTTCCTGGTAAACAGCAAGGGCAGGTTCACCGGAGCGTCTCCTGTTTTTTGTTGTAGAATCACCCATGTTCTCCAATTCCAATCCCCTCCTATCTTAAACTGTTTCTCCGCGCTAAGCTGTAACACGTTAAACAGGGTAGCGTACTGTTCAGGTTGTTTAAAATCCTTGAAATAACTGTAATTATTGACCAGATAATATCTCCCGGACAATTTTAGCTTTTGCCGCGGCAGATCGATAACCCCAAACAACTGCGTGTTATTTTCTTTATTGAAATCGACCGGACTACCCAGGTAAAAGCCGCTGAGCGTATTAAAAATAAAAGAAGGCGTCCGGTTAACATTTTCAAATCCCAGTTCCAGGTAACCGATCTTGCGACTGATCAGGCTGCGCAAACTAACAAAAGCATTGTAGTCGCCCGCATTGAACCCATTTATATAAAAATTGCCATTGGCATTAATATCCCATTTCTGGTTCCTGGTCTTATTACGGTATTCGCCATGCAGAATAAGGTTATGGTAGTTTTGATTCACCCTGCCGCTGTCAAAACTTCCCTTTAATGTCTGTAAAGCAATGCCGGCCTTAAAGAACTGCTGCGGGTTTTTTGCCTCGGGGAACTGGTACAGCGAAAAATCATTTAACAGCTCTTTCCAATAATCCTGCTTAAATACTCCCAACGGACCGACGATCCCATAATGGTTGTCGTAGTATAGGCTATCCGGACTATCATCGGAGAACCGATAGTTATAGGTTCTGTAGTTGATCGTATGCTCCATACGCAGGCGCGGATAAAACAAGGGGATCACCGATGAATCGGTTACGATAGAATCTTTCTGTCCCAGATCATACTGCTGCCGCAATAGATAGCTTGCCGTAGTATACCTCGACCCGCTGGTAAACCCTCCTGAAAAGAACCCTCCCTTCCCGGCGCTATTAACGCCCAACTGGGTGGGTATGCTAAGGCGAAGGGTAAACTCCAGGCTGTCCAGGTAGTTGCCATCGCTCCTGATACCGCCATTTTCCGCAGACTCCAGCTTGTTGCCCACGACCACCAGGAAATTCTGGTATCTTTTATTTTTAGATTGATACCATGAATTGAACCGGTAATTGTTATGATTGGTATTTTGGTTCTGAAAAAACCCGGGCGCATTGATCAGCCGATACTGGAAAGCCACATTCCAGTTAGGGCGGATATTCTGTGTATGTATAATTTCTATGATCTGCTCCAACCGGCTGCCGAGTTGGTAGTTCAGTTGGGAGAACGGCCGGGTAGTATTATAAAACCGGGTTTCGTAGTCCTTAAAAGCATAAATGTCAAAAGCATGAAAGCCATTATCCCATCCGGGCTTCATCATTGGCGTAAATATCAGGCTCCTCGCCGCATTGCCAACATTGCCAAGATTAATATAATGCCAGGGGACCGGGAATTTCGTACTGTAATCCGTAATCGAAGAATCAAACTTACGCAGCCTGCTGGAATCCAGGAACCGGAAATTGATGGTAATAGAATCCGCATAAGCGTCGCGGTGCATCAGGCTGTCCTTTCCTCCCCCGCCGCCCATTCTCATCCCTCCTCCTGTCCCAGGCCTGGGCAACCGTCCCATGATGCCTTGCTGGCTATAGGAAAACAAAGACATTCCGGCGAGGAATACCATCAGCAAAACAAATATATAGCGAAGGTTAGGCACGAGCGGAGAAAAGATTTGCTGATCGATAAATTATTGGCGCTATCATCATATCCGGGTTTTCAAAAATAAACGCTGCTATAATTCGATAATTAGTTGTTTAAAGAGAGCGGTTAATAAAGGTTCTGCCTTGCCTGCCGCCTCCAGCACCTCCTCATGAGTGATAATAGCCGGCCGATCCGTTATGCCCAGGTCGGTGATCACGCTGACGGCAAACACAGGCAATCCCAGGTGAACCGCTGCAATGGTTTCCTGTACGGTGCTCATCCCTACGGCATCGGCGCCAAGCCGGTTGATCATTCTATATTCCGCCCTGGTCTCAAATGTCGGGCCTGTTACCCCAAAATATACGCCCTCCTTCAAAGGAATATTTAAAGAGGCGCAGATAGCGTTCGCCCTGGCCCTCAGCTTCGGGCAATACGGTTCGCTCATATCGGGAAACCTGGGACCAAGCAGATCATCATTCGGGCCAAGAAGGGGATTGACCGCAGCCAGGCTGATATGATCATTGATCATCATCAGGTCGCCCACCTTAAAATCCGGGTTCACCCCTCCCGCTGCATTGGACAATAGAAGATGTTTGATGCCCAGGAGTTTCATGACCCGTATAGGATAGATCACTTCGGTAGCGGTATAGCCCTCATAGAAATGAAAGCGACCGGCCATTGCCATAATCTTTTTATCATGAATGGAACCGAAGACCAGCGCGCCCTCATGCCCTTTTACGGTAGACACGGGAAAATAGGGAATATCCTCGTAAGGAATGGCAGCCTCAACAGTAATATCTTTGAGAAAATTTCCTAATCCGCTTCCCAATACGATCCCTACTTCAGGAACAGTCGGACATTTATCCCGGATAAACCCTACCGTTTCCTTTAACTGATCAATAATCAACGACATAGTGCAAATATAGGAACTCAATCCATTCCTTATTACCCCGCCCGCAACTCATCGGCTAACATTTGTTAACTTGCTGGTAATTACGAAAAAAACAGCGCTAAAACAGAGCGCCCTCGTCAAGCAACCTTGGCGCTTTTAACCGGATGCCGCATTTTTTATTAAACGTTTCAATAGCATAACGGCAAAGCCTGGGCGAATGTTTTTCTTCCGGTTGATGAATAAAAAAATAGACTTCTCTTAATCCTTTTTCTATCCATTGAGCAATACGTTCGGCCCAACTATCGATCCTTGTGTAATCTGTAGGGTGCAGGCTGGCGCCCACAAAGCGAATAAAAGCTACCGGCGCCGTAAGTTTCATATGCAGACAATCCCTTCTTCCGGGAGTATCCGTGATCACGGTTCCAATGCCCAGTTGAACGAGCAGGTCAAAGAGCGCGGAGACCGCGGGATCATCCCTGAACCAATGGGGATGACGTAGCTCCAGGCAAGCCTGGAAATCGCGGGGGAGCGAGGCAAGATAATCCATGATAATGCCTGCCCTGCCGGTATCAAAAGACTCTGACAACTGCAAAAAGGAGCGCCCAAGTTTGTTTCCAAAGCTTTGCATGTGATCAATAAACCTGTCCGTGTCGCCGCCTGCATTTTTCAGCTGATGTACATGGCTGATCGTATTGGAAAACTTGGGGCAGAACCGGAAATCATCGCCTGCCGTCGCAGCCCAGCCTTCGATCACTTTTTTAGGCTGAAGATGATAGAACAGCGTATTGAGCTCAATGGTATTAAAACTTTTTACATAATGCGAGAGGAAATCCTTGCTTTTGGTTCCCTTGGGATAAAGCAACCCGATCCAATCCTCCCTACCCCATTTGGCGCAGCCGATATAAACATCGGGCGGCTTCCCGGCAGGCTTTAATTTTGTAAACATCTGGTCTGTCAGCCCATGATCAGGCGGCAAAACAAAATCTATTCCGTTAAGCGTTGCAACTTTGCCAAAATCCATAAAACTTTCAATTCAGGCCGGTTAATCCCGCTGATCTAAATATAATTCCTGCAATCCCCGTTCCAAAGAAACAGGTTCAAAGCCAAGCGTCTTCTTTGCCTTGTCTATGATAAATCCTGTCCGCGGCGGTCTTACGGCAGGTTGATGCAGTTCATCCGAAGATACTCTTTCGATCAACGAATCGTCTAATCCGAAAAATTTCGCCGCCGCGACAGCCATATCATAAGGAGTGGTCAGCTGATCGCCGGACAGATGAAAAACGCCCCTGGCATTTTTTTCAATGACCAATAACACGCCCTTTGCCAGATCCTGCACAAAGGTCGGCGTTCTCCACTGGTCGTCAACCATCCTGATCGGCTTTGACGCCTCCAGGTTTTGGGTGATTAAGGAAATAATATTCCTTCTGCCCGGGGTTTGACTAATGCCATATACCAGCGCCGTCCGAATGATGACCCATTCCAGTTTCGATTCCATAACCGCTTTCTCTGCGGCCAGCTTGGCGCTGCCATAATAATTAACAGGCGAAGGCTCGTCTTCCTCGCCATAAGGGCCTTTCTGTCCGTCGAAAATAAAATCGGTAGACAGGAATATCAGTTTTGCCCTTATCTCCTCGGCGGCGCCGATCAGGAAACGGGTAGCTGTCACGTTGACATTATAACATTCCGGTTTGTTTAATTCACACGCGTCTACCTGGGTCATCGCCGCAGCATGGACAATGGTATCCGGTTGATCTGCAAGAATAAAGTTTTGAAGCGCCGCCCCATCCGTAATATCCAGTTCTGTATAAGCATATCCTTCCAGGTTGGCGGACAAAAGGCGATCTGGTCCCTTTCCGATCCCCGCAACCTTATAATTTTTGGCAATTGCCTGTCGCACAAGACACTGTCCAAGCAATCCGTTCGCGCCGGTAATTAGGATTTTCATGCTATAAATGTAAGAAAGAAGCCGGGTTCGGGCCGAATAAAATGCACTGCCGGTTATTCAAGCGCGTCCATCTATTCCTAAACGATAAGCATTTTGAATGCGCCAGATGCCTTGGGCGCCGGTCGAACCAGGTTGGTAATTCCCGGCTCAAATTCCAACTGCCAATCGAACAAGACCCGGCAATATCCGGCTCAAACGCGCCAAAGCGTTCCAACTGCTAATCGAACTAAATCGGCAATTCCCGGCTAAAACGAAGAAAAATGTTCTAACTACCCGCTAACCAAGCCTTAAAACGCTGCAAATAGGCAGAGAAGACGCCCTAAGTAGGCGAACAGCATGGAAGCTCTTAGGTATCAAAACAAAACCTTACTTTTACGCCTCATTTGAAAAAATAGCCTTTTTCAGTAACGAATCTTGCCCCAATACTTGAAATATTATACAATCCAATAGAATTTTGATCAATGGCAACTAAGGTGAACAAAATCGGGGTATTGACATCCGGGGGGGATGCTCCGGGCATGAATGCTGCGATCCGCGCAGTAGTAAGAACAGCAACGTATAACGGACTGGAAGCTTTTGGCATTATGCGGGGATTTATGGGTATGATCGATGATGATATCGTACCCATGCCTTCGAGGAGCGTAGCCAACATTATTCAACGGGGCGGCACTATCCTGAAAACCGCCCGGTGCAAAGAGTTTTATGAACGCGAGGGGCGTGAAAAAGCATATAAAAACTTAAAAAAGCTGGGGATAGACGGACTGGTCATCATCGGAGGAGACGGCTCCTTCCGCGGGGCCGACCTATTCAGCAGGGAGTTTGACATTCCCTGTATCGGGCTGCCGGGAACCATCGATAAGGATATTGCCGGCACCGATTTTACCATAGGGTTCGATACGGCGGTCAATACCGCCGTAGAAGCTATTGACAAGATCCGCGACACAGCCGACGCGCATGACCGTCTGTTTATCATTGAAGTCATGGGTCGGGATGCGGGGTATATCGCCCTGCACAGCGGCATCGCAACAGGCGCCGAAACCGTATTGATCCCCGAACGAAAAACCGACGTGGAAGAGATCGTTCGTTCCTTACAGGAAAAAGAAAGAAGAAAAAAACTCGTTAATATCATCGTCGTGGCCGAAGGGGAAGATTTTGGCGGAGGAAATGAAGTGGCGAAATTCATCGCTGAACGCATGCCGAACGCAGATACCAGGGTTTGTATCTTAGGACATATCCAGCGGGGCGGTTCTCCTTCCTGCCTGGACCGGTTGATCGCCAGTCGCATGGGATATTCAGCAGTGGAATCGCTGATGATAGGCCGTCATAATGTAATGGTGGGAATCCTAAACAACCGGATGTATTATACCCCCCTTGAAAAAGCCGTGAAAGCCAAACAAAAGCTCAGCGATGATTGGTTAAAAATTATAAGGATACTGGCCAGCTGATGTTTTCAACGTATGGCATATGTATGCTAAAAATGCCGTATACCTTGGGCCATCATATAATCATAATCTCATAATCTAATACCTAATCAACACCAATAACCTAAACAAATAAAATGGGAAGAGATCTTAAGAAATACATGCATGAGGCAATGGATAAGCAAGCAGGAATAGCTCATAGCTCTCATAAAACAAAGATTGTGGCAACTGTAGGCCCCGCCTGCGATACTTATGAACAACTACTGGCGCTGACACAGGCCGGCGTAAATGTTTTCCGACTCAATTTTTCACACGGAAGCCATGAAGATAAAGCGCTCATCATTAATCATATCCGTAAAATAAACAGTACGGAGCCTTATAATATTTCCATCCTGGGCGATCTGCAGGGGCCCAAATTAAGGGTAGGCGAAATAGAAAACAATGCATTGGAAATAGTTCCCGGCGACATACTTACATTCACCAATGAAAAAGTTGTCGGCAATAAGGAAAGAATCTATGTTTCCTACCCTAACCTGCATGCCGACGTCAAGATCGGCAACAAGATCATGATCGATGACGGTAAGATGGAAGTAAAAGTGGTGAAGATTGAGAAAAACCACGACGTAAAAGTGGAAGTGACCATGGGAGGCGTGGTCTCCTCCAAAAAAGGAATCAATCTCCCCGACACTAAAATATCCCTGCCTGCCTTAACCGATAAAGACCTGGTAGACCTGGAATTTATCATAGACCAGCAATTAGACTGGGTGGCGCTTTCCTTTGTCAGGGAAGTAAAGGACATCACCGGCCTTCGCAGCAAGCTTGTCGAAAAGAACAGCAAGACAAAGATCATTGCAAAGATCGAAAAACCCGAGGCGCTGATAAATATCAGGGACATCATTATTGAATCGGACGGCATCATGATCGCACGAGGCGATCTGGGCGTTGAACTTCCCATTGAACATGTGCCCCTGATCCAGAAACAGATCATCCGCAAATGTTTGCACCGCGCCAAACCGGTTATCGTCGCTACGCAGATGATGGAGAGCATGATCGACCGCAGCAAACCGAACAGAAGCGAGATCACCGACGTCGCCAATGCCGTGCTGGAAGGGACCGACGCCGTGATGCTGAGCGGGGAAACGGCTACCGGCAAACACCCGGCCCTGGTGGTCGAAACCATGCGTAAGATCATTATGCAGGTAGAAGGAACAGATTACCGGTATAACCTGGAAGACGATCTCATTCCTCAACCCCATTCGCCATCCTTTCTCAGCGACGCCGTTTGTTATAATGCCTGTAAGCTGGCAAGAGATACCAAGGCAGACGCGCTTATTGGCATGACCGAAAGCGGTTATACGGCTTTTATGCTTTCCAGCTACCGGCCCGAATCGCCCCTATATATTTTCTCTAAAGAAAAAAGCCTGATCAACCAGCTCAGCCTTAGCTGGGGAGTGCGCGCTTTTTATTATGCAGAGGAAGAAAGCGTCGATGAGATCATCAAAGACCAGATAGAGATACTAAAAGAAAGAGGGTTCATCAAACCCGGCGACCTGGTCGTGAACACAGGAAGCACGCCTGTGCACCTGCATCTTCCTACCAATATGCTGAAAATTTCAAAGGTGGAATAAAAATATAAAAGCAAGCCGCTCTGGCTTGCTAACAGATCCGGCCAACCGATATTGGCCGGATTTTTTTATTTTTCCCGTTTAGCTATCAAACGTCGCCCCGATTGCGTTTGTGTAACCTCCGCGGCGGTTGCCTGCGTTTTACTTATCGACCGTCAATCCTGCGAGCAGATATTCGGCATTAAGCCTGGATATATTGGTAACGGATATTTCTTTGGGGCATACCGCTTCGCAGGCTTCCGTGAACGTGCAGGAGCCAAATCCTTCTTTATCCATCTGCGCGACCATGTCCAACACGCGGGACTTCCTTTCGGGCGCGCCCTGCGGCAACAAGGAAAGATGCGCCACCTTAGCCGACATGAACAACATGGCCGAGCTGTTTTTGCAGGCGGCAACGCAGGCTCCGCAGCCGATACAAGCGGCGGCGGCAAAAGCTGCATCGGCATTGCTTTTCTCAACAGGCGTTGAATTGGCGTCGACGGCATTGCCGGTATTCACGGAAATATAGCCGCCGGCCTGGATGACCCTGTCAAATGCCGAGCGATCCACTACCAGGTCTTTCACCACGGGAAAGGCATTTGCTCTCCAGGGCTCCACCACGATGGTATCGCCATCGTGGAAAGCGCGCATGTGCAACTGGCACACGGTGGTCGCAGCCCAGGGGCCGTGGGGACGGCCATTAATATGCATGGAACAGGAGCCGCATATGCCTTCGCGGCAATCATGATCGAAAGCAATAGGCTCGCCGCCTTCGTTAACCAGTTTTTCATTTAACACGTCGAACATTTCGAGGAAAGACATTTCCGGAGAAACATCATCTACCTTATAGGTAACGAATTTACCGCGGGCATTAGCGTTCTGCTGTCTCCACACCTGCAAGGTGAGGCTCATTGTATGATGATCCATATGCGTTGTACTGTTTGTATATAAATTCTATAATACGGACAATGACTTACTTATAGCTTCTCTGCGTGGGTTTTGCCACTTCAAAATTCAGATCCTCTTCGTGCAGTTTCCACTCATGGTCGCCTTTGTATTCCCAGGTAGCCACATATTTAAAATGCTCGTCATCCCTCAATGCCTCTCCCTCTTCCGTCTGCATTTCTTCCCTGAAATGGCCGCCGCAGCTTTCCCTGCGATGAAGGGCATCGATGCACATCAGTTCGCCGAGTTCAATAAAATCGGCCACCCGGTTTGCCTTATCCAGTTCATTATTCAACTCTTTAATGGCTCCGGGGATACGCAGGTCGCTCCAGAAATCTTTTTTCAGTTGCCTGATCTCCTCAATAGCTTCCTTCAGCCCCTGTTCGTTCCTGGCCATGCCGCATTTATTCCACATGATCTTTCCCAGTCTCTTATGGAAACTTTCCACGCTCTGCGAGCCTTTAATGTTCATCAGCGCGTTGATGCGATCGCTTACCGCCTTTTCCGCTTCCACGAATGCAGGATGATCGGTGGAGATGGCGGCTGTTCTGATCTCGTCAGCCAGGTA
>JAEUVR010000224.1 GCA_016786785.1 Chitinophagaceae bacterium | reverse complement strand
CCCCTGATCAGATTTTCGTATTGCCCGCTCCACTCTAAGAAATATCCCTGTGGCAGTATGCCTTTTGCGTGGTTGATCTTGCCGATGGCTTCCTCTACGGCGCCGCCCAGGTCCCTGTCGCGCACATTGAATAAAACGGCGCCGCGCAGCAGGGCATTCTCGGAGTTGATCATAGGCGGGCCGTCCTCAAATTGTATATCGGCCACTGCGGAAAGCGGCGTTTCGCCAAATACCGGCGATTGTAAGGGAATACGTTTGATATTCTCCACGCTGTTCCGGTAATCCTGGGCAAGGCGAACGCTGATGGAGAAGCGACGGCGCCCTTCGATAATAGCGCCGATCGACTGGCCGCCGATGGCAGTCTCAACTACCTGGTTCACATCGTCAACGTTTAACCCGTACCTGCCGAGCTCGGATCTTTTTATATCGATGTTCAGGTATTTGCCGCCGGTAACGGGTTCTACGTACAGGTCGGTGATGCCCGGGGTTCCCTCGAGCGCTATTTTTATCCTGTCTGACACGGCGGCGATGCTATCCAACTGCTGGCCGTACACTTTAACGCCTACATCGGTCCTGATGCCGGTTGCCAGCATATTGATGCGATTGATAATAGGTTGCGTCCATCCGTTGACCACGCCGGGTATCTGCAGCTTATGATCCAGTTCGTTGATGATATCATTTTTTGTGATCCCCTTTCTCCACTCGTTTTTGGGCTTCAGCATGATGATGGTTTCGATCATGCTGATAGGAGAGTTGTCTGTCGCCGTGTTGGCGCGTCCCGCCTTTCCCAGAACCTTATCGACCTCGGGAACCGATTTGATGATCTTGTCCTGTACCTGTAGTATTCTTTTTGCTTCTGCATTGGAGATATCGGGAAGCGTTATCGGCATGAACAGGATGCTTTGTTCATCGAGGGGCGGCATAAACTCGCTGCCCAGGCTGCGCAATAAGGGGATGCTGATGATCAGCGCCAGGATATTAACGGCCAATGTTGTCTTGCGCCATTTTAATACGCCCCTGATCACCGGCGCATAGATCTTTTCGAACAGGCGGTTCACCGGGTTGGCATGATCGGGCCTGAACTTTCCTTTCATCACAAAAGAGATCAGCACGGGCGCCAGGGTGATCACCAGCAAGGCGTCTATGATCATGATGAAGGTCTTGGTGTATGCCACGGGATGAAAATACTTGCCTTCCTGTCCGGTAAGCATGAACACGGGTAGAAATGAAGCAATGATGATAACGGTAGCGAAAAAGACGCCGCGCGAAACCTGTTTGCTCGATCGCTCGATGATCCGGAGTCGTTCTTCCTCCGATATCCATTGCTGGGGCTTGCGAAAAATCTTTGATAAGAACTTCATGTGGTTAAATGGTTTTATGATGTTGTTCTTTCTGCCATTGTTCATATCGTTGCGACAAATGCTTGTAAGCATTTTCGCTCATGATGATGCCATTGTCGACGATCACCCCGATGGCCAGCGCAATACCGGTAAGAGACATGATATTGGAAGAAATGCCAAAAGCGTTGAGCAGGATAAAGCTGATGGCCACCGTAATAGGTATCTGGATAATGATGCTCATGGCGCTGCGCCAGTGAAAAAGGAAAATGATAACGATAAGGGATACGACGATCATCTCTTCTATCAGGGTAGTCTTTATGGAGTTTATAGATTCCTTGATCAGCTTGCCGCGATCATAGACAATATCGAATTTTACGCCCTCTGGCAATCCCCTGGCCGCTTCTTCCATTTTTTTCTTGACAGCGTCAATAACGGCGTTCGCATTTTCGCCATATCGCATTACCACGATGCCGCCTACGCGCTCGCCTTCGCCATCCTGGTCGAAGATGCCCAGTCGCGATTCGCCGGTCATCTGTACGGCGGCGACGTCTGCGATGCGTATAGGAATGCCTCCCTGGTTTCCGATGGGAATGTTTTGAATCTCTTCGATGGATTTCAGGTATCCCGAAGTTTTGATGATATAGCCGATATCGCTCATCTCAAATTTCCGACCGCCGCTCTCGTTGTTGTTAGACCGGATGGCATTGATCACGCTTGATACCGGCAGTTTATAATGCAGCAGTTTATTGGGGTCGAGCGAAATGGAATATTGTTTTTGAAAACCTCCGAAGGAGGCGATCTCGCTAACGCCGGGGACGTTCTGCAAGGCAAATTTTATGTACCAGTCCTGGATGGCGCGCTGCTCGCCGAGGTCGAGGCCGGGAGCGTCGAGGGTGTACCAGAGGATATGTCCAACGCCGGTGCCATCGGGTCCCAACTGGGGCGTTACGCCTTCGGGTAAGGTTTGATAGAGCGCGCTTAAGCGCTCCAGCGTTCTCGACCGCGCCCAATAAATATCTATATCGTCCTCGAAAATGATATAGATGAAGCTCATGCCGAACATGGAAGCGCCGCGAACATATTTAATGCCGGGCAGGCCCTGCAGGCTGGTCGCCAGCGGATAGGTAACCTGGTCCTCTATCAACTGCGGCGCGCGTCCCATCCATTCGGTGAATACGATGACCTGGTTCTCTGAAAGATCAGGAATAGCGTCGATAGGATTCTTTTTAACGTTAAAGATACCCCAGGCAAATAAGGCTGCGGTCAACGTCAATACGAGGAAACGGTTCCGTAAAGACCAGGCTATGATTCGGTGTACCATATTATATTGATTTGAGCTTTACCGTCAATGGACATGATCCGGTTGATCATTAATACATCGATTAATAACGGGCAAACATCCGGGCAGTAGCGCCGGTTAGCCGGTCGCGAAAACGCTGTGAGAAGCATGCAAATAATGAATTAATGAAAGCAATGAGATAAATAGAAATGCCAATAGCCCGACAGGAACTGTCCGGCTTCAACAGGGAGCGTATGACTAAATGCGGAAAACGCAGTTGCGTTTGTATAGCGCCAGATCAGCGCTTCGGGGAGGCGCGTTGCTCCTGGGGTTTTCTTCCGTAACCGAAGTAAGAACGATAGCCGGCGCTTCTATAAAAGAGACGGGAAGTATTGCGGCGGCCAATTGTATTTCCTGGAAGTTGATACCGGCAGGAATATGATCGTTCCCGATCTTTACGTGTTTGTGTTCATCCTTGCAACAATCCTTGCCGGTCTTCTCCGACTTGTCCATGCCGCATTTGCCGCATGTTGATTGCTCGTTCTGCCAAAGGTCTTTATCCACCAGTTTGCCCATGCAGTAGTGCAGGTTCACTGTTGCGCCGGTAGAGGCGAACATATACAGGAAGGCTAGTATGGATAATAAAGGCTTTTTCACAGTTATAGACAAAGATATATTTTAAATTGATTGGATCATATAGGGCTTTGGGATATGAGCCGATTTTAAGCTTTATTTTTAAGGTTTTGTAATGTGTTGATATTTAGCGAGTTGGATCGGAGTTAAAAGAATCCCCGAAACCATTCCTGATTTCGGGGATCTGCCAGGCAATTACTGCCTGCCGGATAAGAGTTGTTGCAATGACCTGATTGCCGCTCCGGTGGCGAACGCTATAAGGGTTGTACTTCCGATCTGAAGGTTGCGGCAATGGCATAACTGCCGCTCTGCCCGGGTTATTGTTTCAGGAATTCTCCATCGGCTTTGATCTTCACTTCATCGCTCAACATCGGCGCGGGAAATTTAGGGCCGATGCCAAAATCGGAGCGTTTGATGGTCCCTGTTACCTGGAAGCCCGCGGTAAGCTTCTTGGAACCCGGGTTGACAATAGAACCCCTGTACCAGAGATCTACCGTTACGGGTTTGGTAACGCCATGAAGCGCGAGGTTGCCGCTAAGCTTGTACCTGTTTTCGCCGGCTTTTTTTATGGAAACGCTTTTGAAAGACAGCTTGGGATTGTTGGCCACGTCAAAAAAATCTTCGCTTTTTAAATGGTTATCCCGCATTTCTACTTCTGTATTGATAGAAGCCAGGTCGGCAGTGAGTTCAAAAACAGCGTCGCTAAAGTCTTCTTTGTTCGTTGTTATGCTGGTTTCAAATGTTTTGAATAAACCGCTGACATCGGAAATGCCCAGGTGGGTGACAGAAAAGGTTAGCTTGGAGTGCATGGGGTCCGATTTCCAGCTCGTTTGAGCGAATAACGACGCGCTTACGAAAGCCAGGAGCAAAAAAGAGAATAGTTTTTTCATGTTTTCTTTTTTAATGGTTTGTTGTTGAATGAATGGAATAGAGCGCTTTGTCGCAAAGATAATTTCAGACGGCGCGATTTCCCATTGCGCTAGGATAACAAATAGCGTTGATCTATGTCACAAAAATGAAAATAAGAAAGAAAAAGCGGTTATATTTTTTTATTTAAAAAATTTTGGCGGATAAATAAAAATGATTTTTCTTTGTCCTACTAAATTAGTAGACTAATAATTTTACTGTCAGAAACCTGTTAACCACCGGCAGGCTCGTGAGGCAGTTTAAAAAACACACAAATGAGACAGTTACAAGCTTCTATTCTCGCTAAGACAAAGGTGGTTCTTATATCTATTCATTCTTCTTCCGGCGCGTGTTGTTGCTGTTAGGCTAACAACGCCGGGCATCGGTTATTCTCCCCCCGCTATATCCGGGACGCCTATCTACTTTGCAAGAAGAGATTAACGGCTTCTGCTACTGAATTTTTGTTGCCTGAAGCAACCAGGTTATGCTTTATGCTTTCCGGTGGTTGGAATACCATAGGCATTGCCGGTTGCTCCAGGGAGCGCATGCTATCTGAGTAGTATTCATTCCGATGCATTTAGCGGCGTACGGCCAACTTTAGATCCGGCATCCGTTATGACTATTGATCTCAGCATAAAAATAACGCGGCATTTTACCTGCGTTATACGCTAACTATTTTCAATTATCGCATCATGAACAAATTATATTCGTTATTCTTTATTTCTTTTTTTATAATCCCTACGGTCAGTGGTCAGGGCTTATCTCAGATAAGCGGCAGGGCGCTGGATGCGTCGGACAATAAGCCTGTACCGGAAGCCAGCGTCTTCGTTAAAGGAACGACTAAGGGAACCGTCGCTAATGCGGACGGGAGGTTTGTCATCAGCGTCGGGCCTGAAAACAAAATACTTGAGATCACCAGCGCGGGCTATGAACGGCAGGAGGTCGCTATAGGCGGGTCCTCGGAGATCATCATATTGTTAAAGCCTGTTAATACTGTATTTGATGAAGTGGTCGTGATCGGCTATGGCGCCCAGAAACAGAAGCTGGTTACCGGGTCTATTTCTACATTATCCGCAAGGCAACTGGAAGATCAGCCCGTTGGCCAGTTTGCGCAAAAGATCCAGGGGCGAATCCCGGGCGTGCAGATAAACCAGGCTACCGGTCAGCCGGGGGGAGGAATGGAAGTTCGTATACGCGGAGCCGCTTCCATCAACGCAGGCAACAGTCCGCTATATGTAGTAGACGGATTCCCTATTGTAGGAGATATTAACAGCATCAATCCCAATGAGATTGAGAGTTTTTCGGTGTTAAAAGGTTCTTCGGCGACTTCGCTCTATGGCTCCAGGGCGGCCAATGGCGTGGTGTTGATTTCCACAAAGAGCGCAAAACAAGGGCAGACCGCTGTTCATGTAAGCGCTAGTAACGGGTTTGCCGATGTGCCCCAAAAAGGAAGGGCCGAACTGATGAACGCGAGGGAATTTCTTCAGTTTGAGAAGGAAATATACGAAGACAAGATAAGATATGAGGGGTATAACAATGGCATCCCGGAATTGTATCAAAACCCCGAAGCCTGGACCGGTCCGGATACGGACTGGTATGAGGTTATTTTGCGCCGGGGCGCCGTCAGCAACTATAATGTTACTATTTCATCGGGCAAGGACAAATTCAGCAGCGCTACTACCCTGGGATATTATAAAGAAAAAGGAACGGTTTTGAATACGGACTTTGAGCGGTTTTCTTTACGATCCAATAATGAATACCGGGTTACCCCTTCGATCAGGGTAGGCGTTAATATTGCGCCCTCTTATCAAACGAGCCAGAATTTTAATACGGACGGGAATGGCGCGGTCATCTACCAGGTATTGTCTACTCCCCCGATTTTTTCGCCCTTTGAAACCGAAGCCGACGGGTCCTTAAAATTATCCTTTGAGGGTCCGGGTTTGTTTACTCAACCCAACTGGTACAGGTTTTTTACAGAGTCTAAAAACCGGATCAAGTCTACCCGCTTACTTTCTAACGCCTATGCAGAGTTGGATATCTTAAAGGATTTTCGTTTTAAATCTTCCGTATCGCTGGATTTGTTAGGCAGTAATACGAATGAATGGAATCCTTCAACGACAGGAACAACGCTTAGTCTGCCTCCCAAGCGGGCAACAGCGTCGTATGCTACGCAGTTTTATTATTCCTGGCTCACAGAGAACACGTTGAATTATTCCAAATCTTTTGCCGGTAAACATCAGGTGGACGCCCTGATCGGTTATTCCGCCCAGCAGTTCAGGCGGGAGAATAACCAGCTTACCGGTATTGATTTTCCCGACGACGTGGTGTCGTGGATAGACGCCGCAGCCACCAAGAGCGGTTCCAGCAATTCGTCTGAATGGTCCTTGCTGTCCTGGGTAGGCCGGCTTAATTATAATTATGATGGCAAATACTTATTGTCAGCCGCTATCAGGCGCGACGGCTCTTCGCGGTTCGGCCCGGATAATCGCTGGGGCTCCTTCCCCTCTGTTTCGGCAGGCTGGGTGATCTCGGAAGAAAATTTTGCCCGGAACTGGAATGCAGTTGATTTCCTGAAGCTGAGAGGAGAGTTCGGGTATACGGGAAATTTTAACATAGGCGACTATAATCAATATGGCAATGTGAGTTCGACCAATTATGTATTTGGCGACCGACTTGTTCAGGGAAGAAGTCCGAACTCCATTGGAAATTCAAGACTGACGTGGGAAACGACCAGCGGTTTTGATATAGGCGTTGACGTTAGCTTTTTCAGGAATCGTCTTTCTTTGGCTTTTGATTATTATCATAAGACGACAAAGGATATGTTGTACCAGATCGATATTCCCTATGGCGCGGGCTTTCCTAATATTCAGTCGAATATTGGAAAGTTTAACTTCTGGGGATATGAGTTTAGCGGAAGCAGTAAAAACTTTACGGGCAATTTCAGGTGGACCACTGACTTTAATATTTCCTTTAACCGGAATAAAGCTATTCAACTCGGGACCAACAATACGCCTATCGGCGGAATCGGAGAGCAGGGAGAAAGCTCATACTGGAAAACCGAAGTAGGCAAGCCCTTAGGCCTATTTTACGGTTATGTGTTTGAAGGAGTTTATATGGATGAAAAAACATTCGATAACTCAGCCAAACATATTACCTCGGCGGTAGGAACGGTGAAGATGCAGGATGTCAATGGCGATGGCGTCATCAACAGCCAGGACAAAACATATATCGGCGATCCGAACCCTGATTTTGTTTTTGGCGTCAACAATACGTTTGCCTATAAAGGATTTGATCTCAATGTTGTTATTGCCGGCGCTTATGGCGGAGATATATTCGCCTTCAGGGGATGGAATAATATCCTGGAAGGAATATTGAATGTGCAGAAAGACATGAAAGACAGATGGCGCTCTTTGGAGAACCCGGGAGCGGGATATCATGCCAGAACCCTCTCAGGTACGGCGGCATTTGGCCGGTATACGAGCAGCAAGTGGGTGCATGACGGTTCTTATCTCTCAGTAAAAAATATCACTCTTGGATATACGCTGCCTAAGTTAAGCAGCGTCGTGCGGAGCGCGCGCATTTTTGCAAGCGTTCAGCAGCCGTTTATACTCTCCGGATATAGATATGGCAATCCTGAAGCGAGCTATAAGGGGTTAAATGGTCTTCAGTTGGGTTATGACGCAACCGCTTACCCGGTTCCCCGAACTTTTGCCTTTGGCATAGACGTCTATTTCTAAACGGCCTGTTGACGAGTCGTTCGTTAGCGGCTGAATAATACGGCTGAATAAGCCGGCCTATTAATTAAGATGATTTTTCATTAAGGTTTCCCGGGCGCTTAGGCGGTTGAAACCCGGAAGCCTGTTAAAAATAAATAAAGAGAAATGCAACCGAACATGATACATTCATATGAAAAGGGAAAGGAACAGCGAGGCCTTATCGCGCCGTCGGCAAAGCCTTTGGCGCCGCGCGTCGCGCTGCTGGCAAACCATTTGATGGCGCTCAGCCGGCCATCGACAAAACATTTTGTAAGGATAAAAAAGATAGTATATCTGCTGGTCGTTTTTTCTTATTTATTTTCAGCCTGCTCAAAAGAATTCCTGGAAAAGGTTCCGGAAAGCACGGTGACAACAGGAAATTTTTACAAAACGGAAGCGCAGTTTGAACAGGCGCTGGTGGGCGCTTATGCCGCTGTTCGCAGCGTAAAGGGATCTATTGCCGCATGGACCATGGCCGAAATGAGGGCGGATAACACTTTTTACGAATACAATGTAAACAACAGGGGGCTGGCCTACCAGCAAAGAGAGGACATCGATGGGTTCCTCGACGACAATGCCAATGATTTAATATCGGGATACTATAACTCCAGTTATGTAGGTATAGCCAGGGCTAACAGTATTCTCGGCGCTATTGCCGTCTCGGAACTTAATCAGGAAGTTGTTAATAGGTTTGTGGGCGAAGCGAAATTCATAAGGGCGTTATTGTACTTCGACCTGGTCCGGTTCTATGGAGGGGTTCCTTTATACCTCGAAGCGGTAACCAGCGCCGAATCTGCATATATTCCAAGGTCTACTGTCGAACAAACATATGCCGCTATTGAGGCCGACCTGTCGGATGCGGTAGCTAAATTGTCTTCGACAAGTTTTCCGCAGAATGGAAGAGCGTCCAAAGGGGCGGCCCGGACATTGCTGGGAGATGTTTACCTCGCGCAGAAAAAATACGATTTAGCGGAAGCTGAATTTTTATCGGTTACCCAACTGGGATATGATCTGCTACCCAATTATGCTTCGGTATATGAATTGAGCAATAAAAATAGCCGGGAATCTATTTTCGAGTTACAGTTCCAGCAGGGGAATCAGGGGCAACAAAGTAATTTTTTATATCCTTTCTTGCCGCTTGCCGAAGATGTAAGCCTTATTACGGGCATTACTTCCCAAAACAGGCAGGGCGGGGGATGGAATATTCCCACCCAGGAGTTTATAGAAAGTTATGAAACCGGAGACGAACGTCTGGATGCTTCTATTGCCGTTGCCGAGGGAACCGGCCCGATAGGTTCCATGATCATAGAGTCTGTGAAGAGTCCTGTGGGATATACTACGACCGCAGGAAAACGGTCCTATGCGTTCATTAAAAAATACCTTCATCAGCATAGCCTTGAAAATAATACGGATGATGATTTCCCGGTTTACCGGTATGCGGAGGTTTTGCTTTCTCTTGCGGAAACCTTAAACGAACAAAACAGGAGCGGCGAGGCCTTGCCCTACCTGAACAAAGTCAGAAGAAGAGCAGGCCTGGGCGATATCGGAGAACTGGATAAAACGCTCCTGCGCGATATCATTGCTCACGAGCGCCGGGTAGAGCTGGCTTTTGAAAATAAAAGGTGGACTGATCTGCTGCGGACAGGAAAGGCGTTGGAAGTAATGCAGCAAAACGGCGTTTACCTGAAACTCCGGTTTAATAACCTGCTTCCGCAGAGCTACCAGGTAACTGCTCAAAAACTGGTCTACGCCATCCCCCAGCGGGAAGTCCTGATAGGCGGTTTGGCGCAGAATCCCGGGTATGAATAAATAAATTAACTATTCTGCCGGATGGTTCCGGCATTTTAAAAAGTTATACCATGCATCTGTTAAAGAAGACCATAGTCTTGATATTCCTGTTGCTACTCTGTGCCGGCATCTTGTTTGCGCAGCAAAAAGCGCCGAAGAGCGCATTTAAGAATGTGATTTTTATTGTAAGCGACGACCATACGGCAAGCGTTCTGGGCGCCTATGGCAATAAATTGATCCGCACGCCCAATCTTGACCGCATGGCTCAGCGAGGAATTTTATTTGAGCATGCCTATGCCAACGCCCCCCTATGCTCTCCTTCCAGGCAGTCTGTGTTAACGGGTAAGTATCCCCATGCCACTGGCGTGTCGCTGTTGCAATCTTCCTTCCCTGAAGAACAGGTTACCATTGCCGATCATTTATCGGCGATCGGATTTAAAACGGCGATAATCGGTAAAAACCATTTTAACAACGCGCTGAATCACGGGTTTGAGTTAAAGATTGAGAGAAAGGATTACGTTAAACACCTTGAAGAAAACCCGCCGGCGCTTCTTCCGGATACGGTTAAGGTCCGTCCGGAGTGGAGGCCCTTTAAGGATCCGGCGAATATATGGTTAAATGCCGAAGGGCTACCCTCGGCAACATATGATAAGGATCAGGCCGGAACTTATTTTGCCAATAAGGCTGTTGAATACATCCGCGAGAATAAAGACGATCGGTTTTTACTTTGGGTAGGTTTTGAAGAGCCGCATTCGCCGTACAATTTTCCAATAGAATATGCTAATAAGTATAACCCTAAGGATATTACGCTACCGGTCGGCAGTCCGGAAGACGATCGATGGATACCCGAAATATTCCGTGGATTGACGGATGAAGAAAAGAAAGGGATCATCGCTTCCTATTATTCATCAGTTGAATTCATGGATAAGAATGTAGGCTTGATCTTAGACGCGGTGGAAAAATCGGGGCTTTCTGAAAATACGCTGGTGGTCTATATTGGCGATAATGGCTACCTGCTTAATGATCATAAGCGATTTGAAAAACATACCATGTGGGAGCAGGCGGTTCGGGTTCCATTAATCATACAGGCCGGCAATAAGTTTGGAAAGGATAGAAGGGTAAGCGCCTTAACCGAATTTGTCGACCTTGTTCCAACCGCCATTGATGCATTAGGCGTTAAACCGCTGGCGACGGCCCAGGGTAAAAGCTTTCTTCCGGTATTGGGGAAGCAGTCGGACCGGTATAAGGATTTTGTATTCTCAGAATACCTGGAAGACAATAAAGTGATGATTCGCACAGAGAGATGGAAATATGTGTTTACTTCCGGGAAAAAAGATCTGGCCCTTGGATATGCTACTGGTTATCCGCCTCCGGGCAGACTGCATTTTCTATATGATTTAACTGCCGATCCCGGGGAAACGCGGAATGCGATCAATGATCCGGATAAAAAAAGCATTGTGCGCGACCTGCAGCATAAATTGATCGCCCTGTTTGAAAAAACGCATCCTAAAGGAAAGTTGCCCGATCATTTATCCATTGATGAAAAACTGGAGATATACAGCGACCCCCCGGAATTGGCGGCTAAAAAATGATAAAGCCTGATTGGTTTTCGTCATGGAAGCGAATGCGACAATAGCGATGAGTTAACCTGATATATTGAACAGTTATGAAAATAAAGATGAGTATAAGTTTTTGGCAAAGCCCGGCCCCTGCTGTTCGGAAGTTGTTTAAAATGGCGGTAGGTTGTTTTAGTTTTTTTCTGCTGTTATCTTCTTGCGCGGAGCGCGCTCAACAAAAGACCGATAGACCGAATTTCCTGGTTATTTTTACCGACGACCAGACCTATCGGGCCATAGGGTATAACAACAAGCTGGTGAAGACTCCCAACTTGGATGCCCTGGCCGGGCAGGGAATTATTTTTGATAAGGCGTTTACGGCTTCACCTATCTGCGTCGCCAGCCGGGCAAGTATTCTTACAGGCCTGTATCCTCAAAAGAATGGGACAGTGGCGTTGAATACGCATTCTTTTATCCAGCGCGAAGTGAAGGAGAGACAATACAAGACGCTGGCGCATTTCCTTGCCGATGCTGGTTATGCCACTTATTTCAGCGGCAAATCACATCTTGGGGATCCCAGGGATTATGGATTTCTTTTTGGGGAAGAGTCCACTGATTTTACCGATACCCCCTCATTCAGAAAGGTTGCTGATTTTATTAAGGAACCCGGTTTTGGAGAAAAACCCTACCTCATATGGCTTGCCGCCAAGCAACCACATTTGCCGTTAAAGCCACAACAGCAATGGATCGATCTTTATGAGGGAGTTGATTTTCCCTTAGCGCCAAACTTTCGGGAAAGCCCTTTGCGGGAAAGCTTTTTCAACCAGGGACTGCCTGGCGAAAACCTGTACCTGAATAGCGACTATACGGATAATTATAAAAACCTTTCAGCCGGTCCCCCGCGATCTCCCGAAACGATAAAGGAATTCGTTAAAGCGTATTATGCCACTATTTCGCATCTGGATGCGCAGGTTGGAGCGCTTATTCGGCAACTTCGGTTGACTGGCAAGCTGGAAAATACCATAGTGATCTTTTTGTCGGACAATGGTTATTTTTTAGGCAACCATGGCTTAGGTAATAAGATCACCATGCATGAAGAATCTGTTCGTGTTCCTTTTTTTATTTATGGAGATCGTCTTAAAAATAAAGGAACCCGTTTTGAGCAGGTCGTTTCAAGTTTAGATGTGTTGCCAACCGTTCTTGACCTGGCCGGCATCCCGCTTCCGGATTATCTTCATGGAAAATCATTAAAAAATGTTTTGTTGTCCGATGATTCCTCCCAAATTCATGATTATGTAGTAAGCGAATGTACAGGCGTTGGCGGGCAATTGGGGCAGGGGCATAGAATGGTAAGAAACCGGAATTGGAAGTATATCTTATCCGATACCAACCAGGAAGCGTTGTATAACCTGGAAGAGGATCCTTACGAATTGAATAATCTTATCGGCGTAAAGGAGTATGGATCGTTGATAGCCAGGTTAAAAAAAGATCTTGCCGACTGGAAGTCCCTCGCCGGCGATAAAAAGGAATATCATTAATCTCCTGTTCTTGTAATCATACTATGACGGCGGAGGCTGCCCATATCAATTATCAGGAAATCCGCCTATCTCGTGTAATCGCGCTATAACAACGGGGAAACCAGCCGCGCTGATTTTTCCAGCAGTTGCGATAAGATAGGACGGCGTCCCCAGGCGCCCCGGTCGATCCTTTCGGCGTCTTTCAGGTCGCTGTAGAAAACATCCCTTAATTCGTTGGCAAACGATTTATCGTAGACGATGGCGTTTACTTCGAAGTTAAGGTCGAAGCTTCTGTAGTCCATGTTCGCGGTGCCGACGATGCCGATCTTTCCATCGGCAACCAGGGTTTTAGCGTGTACAAAACCTTTCGTGTACAGGTAGATCTCTACGCCGGCCCTCAACAAATCATCATAATACGATTTAGCGGCCGCATTAACCAGTTTTGAGTCGGAATGTCCCGGGGCCAGCAGCTTAACGGATACCCCGCTGAGGGACGCAACAATCAGCGCATCCAGTAAGCTCTCCCCCGGAATAAAATAGGGCGTAGTGATCAAGATCTCTTCTGTTGCAAGGTTGATGGCCTGGAGCAGCGAGAATAAAATAGTGGGCATATCTGAGTCGGGGCCGCTTGCGGCTATCTGGACGATCTTGTTACCCTTGACGGGCAGCGATAAGGGGTCGGGAAAAAATGCCGGCGTGGGCTCCAGCTTTTCCGATGCGCAGAAGTTCCAGTCGCATAAAAAAAGATATTGCAGGTACTGTATGCCCGGACCTTCTATACGCAGGTGCGTATCGCGCCAATAGGTCTTTTTTCTGTCGGACTCTTCATTGATATACCTGTCGCTGATATTGATGCCGCCTATAAAGGCGACGCGGCCGTCTATTACAATCAGTTTCCGGTGATTGCGATAGTTGAGCCGGTTGGCCAGGGCGATAAAATAGACCTTGTTAAAGGGAAATGCTTTGATTCCGGCGGCAATCAAGCGGGGGACCAGCTTCCTGCGGATAGAGCGGCTGCCAAAATCATCATAGATAAATCTGACGATTACCCCTTCAGCGGCTTTCCGTATCAACGCCTGTTCAACTTTTTTGCCGATCCCGTTCTCCTCGTAAATATAATATTGAATATGGATATGATCCCTGGCTTCTTCAATGGCTTTCAGGACTTCGGGAAATTTATTCTCTCCATTGATCAGCAGTTTTACGTCGTTATTGTCTGTTAATGCGCTCATGTTGTCTCTCAGGAGCAGGTAGGCCAGTTCTTTATTGCTTTGGACCGCTTGACCGCCTTTATCAAGCACCTGCTGTGAATGGCTGTATATGGTTTCTCTTAAACGCCTGGCCATGTCGGCATTCTGGATGATCTTTTTACTGTATATCTTTCTTTTCCGGTAATTGATGCCAAAGGAAAAATAAAAGAACATGCCAAGCAATGGAATAAAGATGACCAGTAGGATATAGGCTAGCGACTTGGTATTGTTCCGGCCGTCAAAAATGATGCGGAGGCATACAAAGATCAGCGCCGCCGCATATAGTATCTCGAGAGCCAATAGCCAATTCATAAAGAAAGATTGAACAATAAGATCGGGTAATGCCCGGGCCGGTTATTGGGCGGTCTTATACCTTAATATGACCATGAAATCATTGGCATAAGAGCGGAAGCCTGGCAGGGAAATAGCCTCTGGTCTTTCTACACTATATATTTCTCAAAACGTTTGTTATGGAAGAGTATGGGAATAAGCGCAACGGCCCCAATTCCCATAATGATGTAGAGTCCTTTCAGCAAGTGATGGAACTCTGTATTTACCAGCGGGTTATCTGAACGGTGAATCCCCGAAGCCGTTAGCGTGAGGAACAACGTGAGTAAGGCGAAGATGATGATATACGCTATCTCTCCTTTTTTAAACGCTTTGATACATCCGTAATAGATAAACCCCAGTACGAGAAACAGGGTGTTGATAAGAAAGATCAGGGAAGAAACATTGATGAGGGCAGACAACGGGAAGCCGGTAGATTCCTTAAAAAAGAGGTAAAATCCCATACTGGCAAGGGTGGCAATAATACCCGCGAATACAGCGGTTAACAGGGCCTTTGAGAAGACCGTACTATATGAAGCGTCCATAATATCGGGTTTTGATCTTTCTAAATTTACGAAAAATCCGGTAAATCGCTTTTTTGCCCTTCAGGCGCAAGATGCGGTGGCGAGCAAGCCGCGCCTGAAGGGAATATAAATAAAACAGATCATACCCGTTAACTGCAATCCTCCCTTCATATGCCGCCGGTCGGGAAGATAAAAATAAAACAAACCAATACCCGGTCAGACGTTAAGCCTGTTTGACCAATTGTATTTCGGCATGTATTTTTACTTCATCGCTTACCACCACATTTCCTGCTTCTGTTACCGCGTTCCAGGTCAGTCCGAATGCTTTCCGGCTTATTTTACCGTCTACCGTAAAGCCTGCTTTTGTCTGTCCATAAGGGTCCACTACGATCCCGCCAAACTCAACATCCAGGGTAACGGGGTTTGTTGTTTGGGCAATGGTCAGGTCGCCGTATAATTTCCCTTCATCGCCGGAGCCCTCGTATTTTTTGCCGTTAAAAATAACCTGGCTGTTTTCTGCCGAGTTAAAAAAGTCAGCGGATTTTAAGTGGTTATCGCGCTGTTCATTATTGGTGTCTATGGAGTTAACGTCGGCGGAAAATTTAATTGTCGAAGCAGTATTAAAATTCTCGTCCTCGGTTTCTACTTCGAGGCTGAATTTTTTGAAATAACCGGTAACGGTAGTGATCATAAGATGCTTCGCCTTAAAAGATATCTCGCTGTGCGTTGGATCAAGCGTCCATTTTACTAATGCCATGTTTTTTGTTTTATATTATGTAAAAAATAGGTTTTGTTTGTCAGGAAGCGCAGACAAGCTCCCGGCTTTTTGCAAGCGTATGCCTCCTTTATCTGCTAAATTGATCACGGTTTCCACGGCTTCTTCGTCATTGCCGGCAACCAGCAGATCTCCGGTCGCCGCCGCGTTAAAAATATAGACTGCTTTTGAGTAGGGCAGCGAGCATTGCAATGCCCGGGCGATACCCGGCTGGTATGTTATAGCGCCTTCATGACGGGTCAGGCAAACCACTATTTTTTGAGTGGCTACTTCTTTTATTTTTTTGATGGTTTCTTCTATAAGCCCTTCGTTGATCCCTAAAATGATGATATCGGCCTCCCAACAACTTTCTCTTATGCAATGTTGCGCTTCAATTTCGGCGCCAGGGGTATTGCCTGAGACGCTCTTCAGCAAGTCGGCAAACTGCGTTTCATCTTCCGAAACCAGGAGCGCGCGGCAATTGGCCTGCGCGAGTTTGCGCTCTAAGGCGGTATTCAGCAGGTCTGTCGCCCCCACAATTGCTATTGTTTTTTTTGCCGCCATCATTCTTTGCGTTAGAAAGCAAAGCTACTGTAGGTTGCAAGCCTGATCCATTGAGGTAGGATAATAAATGCTATTGATATATATCACGGGCCTTATTTCCGTGCGCTCATCTGCCCGCGTATGCGGCTTAGGGTTTCACGGGTGATGCCAAGATAGGAGGCGATCATGTGCTGCGGTACTCTTTGAACGCAATCAGGCTGTGATTCGAGAAGCTTTAGGTATTTTTTTTCTGCGGTTTCGCTGATAGAGGACATTAACCTGCGCTGGGTGGCAATAAGGTTGTTTTGTATAAGAATGCGGAAATAGCGTTCGAAGGCGGGGGCCTTTTCAAGCAGCCTATCCCAGGATGGTTTGGTGATCAGCAATAACTCTGTATCTTCCAGGGCCTCAATATTAAAAAAGGAAGGCTCGCGGGTAAGAAAACTATAGAGGTCCGACACCCACCATCCTTCGGGAGAAAACTGGAGAATATGTTCATTTCCTTTTTCGTCGATGGAATAGGTCCTTAGCATTCCTTTTTCTACAAAAGCGGTATGCGCGCAGATATCCCCTTCCTGCAACAAATATTGCTTTTTGCGCATTTTTTTAGGAATGAACAGGGTCTTGCAAAAATCAAACTCTTCTTCTGTTATGGCGATGGTCTCAAAAACCTTTTTATGTAAAAGCTCAAACATAAACGTAATAATACGAAGAAAAAAGGTCATTATGCCAGCCGCGAAACAGTTAAGCGCAGTTTATTTTGTCTTGGTGTTAGGGTACCATTTCCGGTAGTTTTTATAATA
Source organism: Chitinophagaceae bacterium (assembly GCA_016786785.1). GTDB lineage: Bacteria > Bacteroidota > Bacteroidia > Chitinophagales > Chitinophagaceae > Flavitalea. The sequence continues at coordinate 29,544 of JAEUVR010000224.1, read as the reverse complement.
CAATTTGTCCACTACTTCGCGGGGAAGATGCAGGGCCCTGAAGGGTTCTTTTAATTCGGGGGCTTCCATCATTTCGTCGCCGGTGAAAAATTTCCAGTGGTAGGTCCACAGGGCATGGGCTTTTTTTACGGCCTCATCCTGCGATTGGGTATCGTCGAGAATGATATCCGTTCCGTAAATGATGCGGTCCTGGTATTTTATAAAAAAATCATACACTTTCTGATGGTCGGTCGTGGCCTGGTACTGAAGATGCGAGATGCGTTCGGCCGTATCAACCGACATGTTGGGATATTTATCCAGGCGTTTGGCCACTTCGTCCACGCTCCATTCCAGACTGGCGAGGTGAAGGCCTACGAACCGGATATTGGGATGTTTGTCGAGCATCCGGTCGCGCGCGTCTATCTGCTCCTGGTAACTGGGGTATTCGGGATGCAGGTACATATGGTATTGCGGATGTTTGGAGAAATAATCATAGTCGTTCTTAATGGCCATTTCTTCCAGGGGAAGCCAGCAGTTGCGGGGCTCGCCGAGATGACCGAGCAGCGTGATATCGTTTTTTTCAATGAAATCCAGGATCGGGTCAAAGCGAGGGTCGTCGATCATTACAAAGCTTCCGTCCTTATCGCGCAGTTCCATGCCTATGTTTTTCCAGACCTTCACGCCTACCGCTCCTTTGTTAAAAGATTCTTTCAGATAGTCAAGCGTTTGTTGTTGCCAGTCTTCGCTGTGCCAATTGTCCAGCGTAAAAGCAGTGGAATAATCAAAGCGCTCGGGGTATGATTGCAACGCATGCGCGGCATATTCCTGTTGTTTGGCTACCGGCTCAAAATCGGGAACAACATTGGTGTTGATGCTGAATAACCGGAAATTGTCTTTTTTAGCCTGTTCAAGCAGTTGGTGTTGATGCGTATTGTAATGGACATGCATATCATACTTATCAACGGAATAAAAATCCTCTGGGCTATAGTAGTTCATACGCTAAATATTTAACGGCATCAGGCATATCCCGGCTGATAGTCGCCGTATATGTGTCGAGTAAATGAGTAAATTTTATTTGCGTAAATATAAATTCTTTTTAGCAGACGCCGCTTTAGCAAAATGCAACCGTTAGGGCGCAACGCCGGCTCTTCCCCGCTTTGGCCTTCGCCAATGAAGCGTAGTAGCGGCATAGAGCGGAATAGCCGGCGACGGGAAGTTTGCGTGCAAGCGATTGCGCTAGTTTTTCCCGGCGGCATCATTCTCTACCTGGAATACATCGGCAAATCCATCTTAAGCAAAATGTTTATTCATGACAACGACATAGTCTGCCAGCGCGATCTCGGGTTCTTCGATCTCGGGGTGCCACCTTTTTTCCCATTCCCAGCTGTAATAACCGGCGTACCCGCCTTTCGCTAACAGATCGATCGCTTCAAAAATGGGGGTGTTGCCCCTGCCGAGCAGGGAATAGCTGAGCTTGTCGCCTTCGACTGTAAGATCTTTGATATGCGTGTGATAAATATATTCTTTTAATGCCGCATAGGCGTCGGCGGGAGACTCCTTGGTTGCCGACCACATATTGGCGATATCCCATACCAGTCCTACCGTATCGCTTTTAGCGGCGTCCATGATTGTTTTCAGATCTTTTATATAAACTACTTTTCCATGAGATTCCATCAATACCCTTACTCCCGTTCCCTTTGCGTGTTGACCCAGTTCTCCCAATCCGTTTACGATCAGTTCAATGGTTTCATTCCGCTCCTGGTTCTCAGGAAAATCGTTGGGGAATATCCTTACATAAGGGCATTTTAATGCGGCTGCCAGGTCGATGAATCTTTTTCCTTCGTCGATATTTTTCAGGCGCTCTGCCGGCTCCTTGGAATGGAGCGATGCGGAAGCGCCGAGGTTGACCAGTTTCACGCCTTTCTCTTCCATAAGGTTCATGGAAGCGCGGATACTTTGAGCGCTGTTGAATTCAGGGCATTGGGGCAGATCCAGCTCTTTTTTAATGCCGCGGATCTCTATTCCGTTATAGGAATGGTCGGCTGCGAATTGTACAATTTCCTGGAATGACCAATCGGGGCAGCCCAGGGTGGAAAAGGACAGCAGCGGCTTTTTCTTTGCCGGCGCGCAGGAAATGCCAACCGCAGTCAGGCCCAAGAATCCTGCGGTTGATCTCAGAAAGTTTCTCCTCGTCGTATTTGAAGATATGATTGACATGGCAGGCGTTTGTGTTTGTTATTGAATAGTATCAGATGGTCGCTTTATTGATGATCTCATTTGGATTCATAATATAGGTGAACAGGCTATCGTCTTTCATGATCTCTACGACCCTGAACCCGTGATAGTTTGTTCCCCAGCTGCCGCCGAAATGCGCGTCAAATATAAAAGGGACATTGTTCCTGACCTTAATACCTTCCTGGTCATGGTCATGCCCGTTAAAAACCGCTTTAACATTTTTGTAGTTCGCAAATAGCGCGAACAGTTCTTCGCAGTTCACCGCGTTGTCCGTCATTCCCGCGGGGTTAATATGGATAAAAATAAAAACATTTTTGTTTTTATGTTCTTCGAGCTTTTCGCCCAGCCAGTTAAGGTCGGGACATTGATAAACCCCTTTTTCGTCGGAGCTGGTCCCGATTAAGAATGCATTTTTGCCGATCGTGAAATCCAGGTTAAGCGGCATGCCCCAGACGGATTGCCATTCATCCGCCGTAACCTTATCATGGTTTCCCTTGGATACATAGTAGCGGGAGCCAAGCTGATCAAGCGCTGTTTTGGCGGGCGTTAAATATTTTTTATCATCGTGGCTGATGTCTCCGTTAATGACAGTAAACGCAAAAGGATGCCGCTGGTGTTCGCGGTTAATGGCAGAAACGATGGCGGAGAAATAGCGTTCATAGTCGGTTCCTTTCTCGCCGTAATGTCCATCCGACGCAATGGCGAAGCGCAACCTTATTCGTTTTTTTCTTTCTGCCGTCAGCCAGTAGTCATGCGCTTTCACGATCTTCCCGTTGGCCAGCAATAAAAAAGCGGGCAAGGCGCTGCGGATAAATTCTTTACGTTTCATTGAGCTTTACTGTTTGCTTAACAAAATACCTGTTAATTTAGGCAATAAAAAGGAATATCAAAGCAGCTATTGTTCCGGCATAACAGTCATAAAGCCATGAGACAGCGGCTCAGCCAGGCTCAGTATGCGGTCGGGGAGAGGAATTTAAAATGAACTGCCGTCATATTAAAACTATGCTGGTTATATTGTTGTCTTTTTATTAGTTTTACAACCCTAACGAGAGTTTCTGTTGAAATCCTTTCAACCATATAACGATCAGGAACTGCTGAAAGCGTTGCGCGCAGGAGATGAAAGCGCTTTTACACAGCTATACCGGCAATACAGCCCGCGTATTTATTACAATATTCTTTCCCTTGTAAAAGATGAGCTTACCGCCGAGGAGCTGGTTCAGGATATTTTTACCAAGGTATGGCGGAAAAGAGAAAGTATTCATATTGAAAAAACCATTGCCGCCTATCTTTTTACCGTCAGCCGGAATCGCGTGTATGATTTTTTCCAGGAGGTAAAGCGAGACAGGGAGTTGTATGCCCGCATCAGAGCGGCGGCCGCCGAGCATTATTCATATATTGAAGAAATATTATTTGCAAGGGAAAACGAGGCGCTGCTGCAAAAAGCGATCGCTTCTCTTCCCCCTCAGCGCCGGAGGGCGTTTGAGTTATGTAAGATGGAGGGGATGACCTATCGCGAAGCCAGCGAGGAAATGGGCGTTTCCCTGTCCACGCTTAAGGATCATATGTCCAATGCGCTGATTGCCATAAAACAATACGTCTCCAAAAACCGGGAAGTGGCTTTATCCCTGTTGGTGGCCTTCCTGTTTGACGCCTGAAATAGCTCCGGTTTATCCAGCGAAATCGCATAGCGTTTCCCGATGATCGCTGTAGATTTCCCGCGCGAAATAGCCCCTGTTTATCCCCCGAATAATATTTTTTTCCGGCCGACCGGTATTTTTTTCATTTGGGCAGTCTTTATTAAAAGAAGCTGTGGCTAATCCCCAATATTTTACCGATCTATTTCAAAAATACCTGGATGGCAGGTGTTCTCCCGGCGAGGTTGACTATTTGATGGAATTAATGAAAACCGGCGAGTACAAGGCGCTTGCCCTGGAGCTGATCGGCCGGCAGGTAGCAGAAAACCCGGGGGTTGACCATCTGGACGCTTCTTTAACACAAAGGCTGGAATCAAGGCTGCAGTTTATTCTTGAAGAAGAAACGCCGAAGATCCCTGTTCACCGGGGGCATTTCCTTAACCTGAAAAGGAAGCTGGCTATCGCAGCTGCGGTAATCGCCGTAGCGACTACCGGTCTTTTTGTGTGGATGGCGCCCCGGAAATCTTCCCCGGTTATTGCCGAAGCCCAGCCTGCAGAAAAAATAATTTCTCCCGTTGTAGGCGCATTTGATCATATCCGGAATATCACGCTTCCCGATGGCAGTTCGGTAGTGCTTCATGCCGGTAGTAAGCTGGATTATGTAAAATCATTTGACGGTCCTACCAGGGAAGTGAGGTTGGAAGGAGAAGCTTATTTCGATATAGCCCATAATCCTGATAAACCCTTTATCATTCATACCGGTAAGGTAAAAACCACTGTGTTAGGCACTTCTTTCAACATTAAGGCGGATGCTAAGCATGTGGTGGTATCGGTAACCCGCGGTAGGGTGAAGGTCGAGGATGAATCAAAGCTGCTGGCGGTGCTGACGCCGGACCAGCAGGTGCAATACAGTTTGCCTGACGCCAAAACAGCGCAGCAAACGGTGAATGCTAATACCCTTGTTACCGACTGGACCAAGGAAGATATGGTTTTTAATGGCGTTTCCTTTGAAGAGATTGCCGCTATGCTAAGCAAACGGTATGGGGTGCCGGTTAAGTTTAAGAACCAGGCTTTAAAGAATTGTAAGATACGGGCTTCTTTCTCCGGAACAGAAAAAATAGAGCAGGTGGCGAGCGTGCTGAGCGGGATCCGTAACGGCTCATACCAGGAGTTAACCGATGGGACCATCGTGTTGGATGGAGAAGGTTGCGATGACTAGGCGTACGGAGAACTGCCCGGCGATGGTAGCGCCTAAGCATTCAAAGGCTGGAGTAGTTTAGGGAGCGATCAATCAACAAATTAAAAAAATAGACATAGGTATTCAACATGCCGGCGTCTCATGAGATTTTCATAACTAAAACTAAACCATCTGCTATGATCAAAAAGGATTCAACATAGTCGTCAATACGGAAACGTATTCATGAAAAAGCCCCTCCGTCCGTGGAAAGATTAAAGGGGCTGCGGTTATAAACATTAGTATGTAACATTTAAACCATTTGCAATTTATGCAAAAAACAACTGTTTTACGTAAAATGTCCTTTGCCAGGCAAAGGCTTACTACGGTCATTAACTATCAACAAATTAGGCTTCTCATGAAGATAAGCGTTTGTTCATTTTTTATTGTGCTGCTGACAGGGCAGCTTCTTTTTGCCGGTCCGGGTTACGGGCAGGGAATGGAAGATAAAAAAATAACGCTTGGGCTTCAGAAGGAAAGCCTGTCCAATGCGCTGAAAAAGATCGAAGATCTTTCAGGTTTTCGGATCGCGTATACTTTGGAAGACGTGAACAAGTATGAGGCCATCAGTCTGCATAGAGCCACGCGCACCCTGGAAAAAACGCTCCAGTTGGTCCTTTCCAATACTAGGCTGGATTTCCGCAGGCAGAACAATGCCATCATTATTTACCGCAACCAGTCTGCTGATGCGGCGTCGCAGTTTGTTTATGAAACAGTATTGCCGGCTGACACCACTGTCCGCGGCCGTATTACCAATGACCGGAATGAGCCGGTCGAGTCCGCTTCCATTTTGATCAAGGGCACGCAGAACGGCACCTATACCAATGCGCAGGGTGATTTCCTATTAAGGAATGTAGGCGAAAATGCAACCTTAGTGATCAGCGCCGTGGGTTACCAAGAGCAGGAACTTGTGCTGAATGGCCGAACCACCCTGAATGCCCAATTGATCAGCAGCGCTACGGGTATGGAAGAGGTGGTAGTAACGGCGCTGGGGATCAGCAGGGAAGCCAAATCGCTTAGCTACACTACCCAAAAAATAAATCCGACCACCCTGACCGAGGTACGGGATCCCAATAATGTATTGAATTCCTTACAGGGCAAGGTTGCCAATGCGCTGATCATTCAAGGTTCGGAGGGCGTTGGCGGACCTGCGAAGATCATATTAAGGGGCAATAAGTCTCTTACCAAGAACAGCAGCGCATTGATTGTGGTTGACGGTATTCCGGCTAACATGCAAGGAATTAATCCGGATAATATTGAATCGATGACCGTGCTCAACGGCGCTACCGGGGCAACCCTATATGGCCCCGATGCGGGCGGCGGCGTAATATTGATCACTACCAAGAAAGGCGCTAAGGGAGGCGTCAAAGTGGATGTGAATTCAGGGATGGTTCTGGAAAGGCCTTTTGCCCTGCCCAGTGTGCAGAATCAATACGGACAAGGCGGGGGAACCGGAGTGATCGATCCTTCCTCAGGCTCCAACTGGGGCCCTAAAATGGAAGGGCAGGCGTACACCGATTACCATGGCAATCCGGCTGTCTATTCGGCTCAACCAAATAATATCAACGACTTTTTTAATACCGGCATGACCTTTAACAACGCGATCGGTATTTCTGCAGGATCTGAGAAAGCGCAGACCTATCTGTCTTATGTCAACAATGCAGTAGAGGGTATTATACCCAATAATAAGTTAATGAGCCATATTATAAACTTACGCATCACCAACCAGGTCGGCGAAAGATTTTCTACTGATGCCAAAATCACTTATCACCGCAGGCAAATCAATTCCGTCCCCCGGTATGGAGAAGGCAATACTCCTTTGTTTGACGCGTATAAGATACCGAGAAATGTAACTACGGCAATGGCCAGGCATTACCAGAATATTAATAGCGTGGGAGTACCCGTACTGGCGCCCTGGCCCACCCCTGCTGCTGGCGTTTATTCTAACCCCTATTGGATAGTGAATAACGACCGGCATAATCAAACGAGAAATAGCATTGTTGGTTTCCTGAGAGCCCAGTATAAAATAACGGACTGGTTAAGCATAAGGGGAAGCGCCAATATCGATTATTACGAGCAGTTGGCTGATTGGAGAACTTACGAGGGTACGGTATCCTGGGCGCCACAGGCCGGGGGCAGATACGAGGTGATGAATACCCGGGCCCTACAGCAGTGGTTCGACCTGATGTTGGAAGGAAACAATAAGATAGGAAAGGATATTAAGGTGAACTACCATTTAGGAACCATATATAAAGACTATAGGCTGGAGACTTTAACAAACCTGGCGAATGGATTAAGAATTCCCAATAATTTTAATCTCGCTATGGCCACTGCGCCGCAGATTACCCATGGCGGCGAACAGATTCGGACGCCGTCTGTTTTTGGTCTTACCAGCATATCGTTTAAAGATTATTTGTTTTTGGAGGGCACGGTGAGGAACGACTGGGATTCAAGATTACCTAGTCCGTATAACTATTTGTATTATTCATTTGGACTTTCGGGGATCTTGTCGGATATGTTCGTTCTTCCTTCCGGCATTAATTATTTAAAAGCTTTTGTCAATTATTCTGAAGTGGGCAACGGAGGAGAGTTCGGATTGTTGACCACCGTTAATATGTTTATACCAGGCGTGGGCGCAGGGTCTATCGGAAGAGGAGCCGTTCTGCCTGCAACCGATCTGAAACCTGAGATCGTAAAGACGATCGAGGGCGGAATAGAGGCCAGGTTCCTGGACAACAGGCTGGGCGTTTCATTGAACTATTATAAATCCAATGCAATGAACCAGTTGTTTTCTGTGCCTATTACCGTGGCGACAGGTTACAGTACCCGGTATATTAATGCGGGAAATGTGCAGAACCAGGGTATTGAAGTGGTACTCAATGCCACCCCTGTGCGAAATGCAAAGTTTGGATGGAGCGTGGATTTCAATTTTGGCATGAACCGGAATAAGATCATTGAGCTGACCGATCAAATCAAAATAATGAACCAGGGGATTATTAACTGGGGAGCGCAACCCCGGGTTATGGTGGGCGGCAGCTTCGGAGATCTCTATTCGAAAACATGGTTAAAGAATGACAAGGGGCAATATATCGTAGATGACTTGGGAAGACCTATGACAAGCGATAGAATGAATCGACCGGATTCCTTTATTGGGAACTTTCAACCGAAGGCAAGAGTGGGTCTGAGCAACTCATTTACCTATGGTCATTTTGCATTGAGGATTTTAGTTGACGGAAGGATCGGGGGTATTGCTGTTTCAGGAACGGAGATGAACCTCGCTCACAACGGCGTTACGGAAGCTACCGCCGCCCATCGCGAGGGAGGTTGGGTACTCGGAGGAGTCAATGCAGATGGCAATCCTGTGACGCAGGGAATTACTGCGCAGCAATTCTGGCAAATCGTATCCAGCCAGCGTAACGGAGTAGGGGAGTTCTTTACATACGATGCCACCAGTTTCAGGGTAAGAGAACTGTCCCTTGGCTATGATTTTCCCGTTAAGGCCAAGATGATCAAGACCGCGCGCTTGTCGGCGGTAGCCCGTAACTTATTCTGGATCTATCGCGGCAGTTCCAAACTGGATATTCCGGGCCTGAGCAAAAGGAAAATGTGGATGGACCCTGATATTGGAAGCATAGGCAATAACCAGGTAGGAAATGAATATGGGCTCATGCCTTCCACCCGCAGCGTTGGGCTCAATCTCCAACTGACTTTCTAAACGTTGTTTACCCTAAAATTAAAGATGTATGAAAATGACTAAGCTATATAAAAGATTACGTTTTTTAGGTATAACCGTTTTGGCTGGCGTTATACTGAACTCCTGTACTAAAGATTACGGAAAGATCAATACCCGAAGGGATAATGTCAATATAACGGAGGCAGAAGTGCCATTCCTGTTTTCCAGGGTGCTTAACGGCATACCCTTTGAACAACAGTCTGCCCAGAATCTCTATGCGGACCTGTATGCGCAATATTATGCGAATAATGCCACCTACTTCAATACAGACAGGTATAATACGGGGCCTACCGGTGGGCAGTATCTTTTTGATTATATCTATTTGAGAGTATTGCCGCAAATGCTGGAACTGCTGGAGAGAAAGGACCCCTCCTCTGCTGAAGCGGCTTTAACCAATATCATGTGGGCCTATGCATTTCATTTAGTCACCGATTATTTTGGGCCTATACCTTATTTCCAGGCGGGATTGCAGGATGTTACTGTTCCTTATGATGCCCAGGATAAGATATACGATGATTTTTTCAAGAGAGTTACTGCGGCTGTCCAGATCCTGGAAGGTAAAAGATCTGAAAAACCGTTTGGTTCGTATGATTTGTTTTTTAAGGGAGACGTAAACAAGTGGATAAAATTTGCCAATACGTTCCGGCTCCGGTTGGCCATAAGGATCTCCAAGGTAGATCCTGCGCGGGCTAAGACCGAGGGCGAAGCGGCTTTGGCAGGAGGGGTATTTACCGATAGCCCCGGCGACGATACGTGGTTACCTAAAAACACAATCGATTACAACCTTCTTTCCCAAATGTCGGATTGGAATGAGTTCAGGATGAGCGCTACCATGGAGTCGATACTAAAAGGATTCAATGATCCAAGAATGCCGATCTACTTCCTGCCTGCAAAAAACACTGGCACTTATGAGGGTTTCCGGAATGGGCTGAATCCCGAACAATTGGCTATTGATGCGAATAAAGTCAATGCGAATTCGCATGTGGGCGCTCGTTGGACCTCGTTGGCTTCGGGCGGCATAGCCGATCATTTTTCTACTCCTGCCATGGTGATGTGCGCGGCGGAAGCCTATTTCCTGCGCGCGGAAGGCGCGCTGCTCGGATGGAATATGGGCGGAACAGCCCAGGAGTTGTATGAACTGGGCATAACCAATTCCATGCGCCAGTGGGGAATTACGGATAATACCGTGATCCAGGCCTATATTAACGGCACAACAACGCCCGTAGCGCCCGGCGATTATATGGCTTCTCCGCCTGTTTCCAATATACCGGTTAAGTTTGACGCGGGAGATATCAATGTACAGTTAGAGCAGATCGCTACCCAGAAATGGCTGGCTTTATTTCCCAACGGACTGGAAGCCTGGGCCGATCACCGCAGGGGGCGTTACAATAAACTGTATCCTATTGTACAGTCGGATAACCCCGATGTAACGAACCCTGCTACGCAATGGATCAGGAGGCTGCCCTTTTTCCTCGCAGAACAGCAGAACAATGGTCCTGCAGTAGAAGCGGCAGTCGGCCTGCTGGGCGGACCGGATAAAATCACCACCCCTCTATGGTGGGATAAGAACTAATATTTTATAAGACAATTAGCGCTTTCCCGGAAGGCATCTGTATACCGGGAAAGCGCTTGTTTTGGCTTCATCTCATTCGGAAATATTTTTCCGGGCCGGCAATAATCATATTAACGCATACCTTGCCGCTTCCTCGGGCATTAGTTGATTTTTGCCTGAAAATAAATACGGCTTTATACCCCCGTTATTAATATTTTTGAAGATGATTAAAGCCATGCAATAAACTGATGAATATGCAAATGAAAGGGTTGCCTATGCGCCGGAATGAAATGGAAATATCCGGCTATCGGCCAGCGTTACAAAAAACGGTAGTTTTCCTTGCGGCGCTGTTGGTCGCAGGCATTTTTAACGCCGGTAAGGCGGTAGCGCAGGAGATAACGGAAAAGAATATCCGTTTTATTGATTACCAGGGCTTCCCCGAAGGCAGTTCCGCCTGGAACAGTATTGGATATAACCCTTACGACAATACCGTATATGTGGGCATTACCGATCACCGCGATAAAGTGGCCTTGTACGTATACCATGCGTCGAAGGACAATATGCAGCTGAAAGGATTTATCAGCGATATGGCCCGGCTGCGGGATTTTCAATGGCAGGCCAAGATCCACACCAAATTTGTCGCAGGAAAGAACGGCGAGATGTTCTTTGCAACCGATGGCGGAGAGTCGCGCGAAGAATATTTTATGGAGAACCCTAAAGGATATGCCGGCGGCTTTATGCTGAAATGGAATCCTGTTGAAAACAAACTGACCAATCTCGGAATGGGATTACAGTATGAAAGCTTTAAGGACGTAGACATCGACACCGCTTCCGGAAAGCTATACGCCATCAGCTACCCGCAGGTCCATTTCCTGGTATATGATCTGCAATCAAACGATCTTAAAGATCTTGGCAGGCTCGGCAGCACGCATGTGCCCAGGATGCTTTTTACTGACAAATGGGGGAACTGTTATTACGTAGACTGGCGGCAGCGACTGGTTAAATATGAAAAAAGCTCCGGCGAGCTGATCTTCGCCGAAAACAGCCTTCCTGCATTTGAAGGCACTCCGGGAGGGTATATCGTAACCGGGATCACCGCCTTTGCAAAAGACGAAGCCCGCGGCGTGATCTACCTGATGACCTATGGCGCCAAGGTGATCGCTTTTTATCCCCAGGAGAATGGCATAGGAAGAGTGGAGGACCTCGGAGGGGCAATAGATATAGAAGGCAATGAAAAATGGAGGTATTATATCCCAAACCTGAATGTCGGCAATAATGGCAAGCTGTATTACCTGGTTGGCGGGCATGGCATGTACGCGATAAAAAATCGTTCTTTGTTTGTAGAGTTTGACCCTAAGCTCAGGAAACCTAAAGTACTGTTTGAATATCCCTCGACTGTATTTGTAGAAGCGACAGGTTGCGATACAAAAGATAAGGAAGGCAATCTTTATTTTGCCGGCAAACGAAATGTTCCGAAAAGCGAGAAGAACAGCGGCAACCTCGGCGAGTTGGGAGATAATCCAACCGTGCCTTTCTTAGTTAAGTTTAATCCAGATAAAACAGTACAATAATGAAAATATTTTTTGCAGCGCTGCTCGCCGTCTGCGCTCTTCAATCTTCTGCGCAATACGATTTTTGGACGCCTAAAGAAGCTTTTGCCATTGAGGTTTCTTTGGCAAATGCTCCTTCCATGAAAAGGCTTCCTATAAATAGGAATGCGATAACTGCTTTGGCTATATCGGGCGATTTTATTCTCGGCGGCACTTCGGCAAACCAGGGGCTGGCCCCCTTTGTTTTTACCGCTTCGCTTTCTAAACGCGAGCTGACGAATTTTAAGGATATAAGCGAGTCCATTCCCGGTCAAAGAAGGATCAGGAGCGGTTTCAGCAAGGGCAATAACGGTATTTATTATGCGGGAACAATTCCGGATGAGCTATCTAAGGGAGGAGGGCATCTTATCGCCGTAAAGCTGAATGCGCGCGGCGAAATAGCTATACAGGATCTCGGCGTCCCTATTCCTAACGAAGGCATTTTCTCCCTGACGATCGATGCGAAAAAAAATATGCTGTACGGCATCAGCTATCCTACGGGGATATTCTTCAGCTATAATATCGCTACAAAAGCGACGCGTACTTTCCGTGATATTGCTCCTACCCCTAAGGAATTGCATACGCTGGGCGAATATCTGCTTAAGCCCGACGATTATTTATGCAAGGCGCTGGTGGAAAGCAACCAGGGGCTGATCTTCGGGAGCTTCCCCATCAATAAGTTGTTTTGTTTCGATCCTAAAAATCAAAGCTTCCAGGTCTTATCCGACAGCATTCCTGAAGTATGGGGGCGTAAATCGCTGGGCCAGGTCGAATCCTGGGCAAAAGCAAAAGACGGGAGACTCTATGGAGGAAATGCCGGCGACGGACAGGTCTTTGAATTGAACCCTATAACCAGAAAGATAAGGAACCTTGGAAAACCTGCCATGATGCCGCATATTAAAGGACTGGCTTTTGCAAGGGACGGCAAGCTCTATGGCATATCCGGCGGCGCTCCCGGTTATGCGCACCTGTTTAGTTATGATAATAATAAAGGATTTTTCGATTATGGAAATCCTGAATTTGATATGGTAGCCCCTGGTATCGAACAGGGGATCAAATGGAGAGGTTTTCGGATCGCTACGTTGATCGCCTCGGAAGACGGCAAATATGTGGCGATGGGAGAGGATGAATCGCTCAGCCAACTTTTGGTTTTTGCGGTGGAAAGCAAATAATATCATCTGAAATGCGCTAATTCAGGCAAACATTAATGAGCAATTATGAAAATTAAAGGATCGCTTGCGGGCGAATATCCAATGGTATGCCCACAATATTTGAAAAGCGTGAAAAGGAAGTTTTTCCTGGCCTCTGTATTTTTCCTGGCCATATTTATTCCCGGGTCGGTTCATGCGCAGGCAATAACAGATAAGCATATACGGTTTATCGAATATGAGGGTTTTCCTGAAGGCAGCTCCGCCTGGAACAGCATTGGATATAATCACGTGGACAATACCGTCTATGTAGGCACTACCGACCATCGCGATAAGGTGGCTTTATACATATATGACGCTTCGGAAGATAAAATGCAGCTGAAAGGCCTTATCACGGATCTGGCGAACCTGAGGCAGTTTCAATGGCAGGCGAAGATCCATACGAAGTTTGTTGCGGGTAACAATGGCGATATGTATTTCGGCACAGATGCCGGAGTTGCGCGACAGGAAGGCAGGGATAACCCCAAGGGTTATGCGGGAGGATTTATATTGAAATGGGATCCCAGGACAAATGAGCTTAAGAACCTTGGAGCGGGATTGCAATACGAGAGCATTAAGGACATGGATATAGATACCGCTACAGGAAAAATATACGCCGTCACTTCCCCTAAAGTTCATTTTCTTATCTATGATCCAAAGACGAATGATTTCAGGGATCTTGGCAGGCTTGGCAGCGGCCATGTGCCCAGGATGCTCTTTACGGACAGGTGGGGGAATTGTTATTATGTGGATTGGAGACAGCGGCTGATCAAATATGAAAAAAGCTCCGGCAAACTGCTTTTTTCACCAGACGCTTTGCCCGCGTTTGAGGGCACGCCGGGAAGCTCGATCATAACAGGTATTACCGCTTTCGCAAAGGAAGACAGTAAGGGAGTGATCTACCTCGTGACCTATGGCGCCAAAATGATTGCTTTTTATCCCCAGGAAACCGGCATTGGAAGAGTGGAAGACCTGGGCGGCGCCTTTGATGTTCCGGGTAAGGAAAAATGGAGTTATTATATTCCTAATCTTAACGTCGGCAATAATGGGAAGCTATATTATGTAATAGGCGGACACGGCAACTACGCGATAAAGGATCGTTCTCTCCTGGTAGAGTTTGATCCTGCAATAAGAAAGCCTAAAGTGGTGTTCGAATATCCCTCTACCGTATTGGTGGAAGCTACCGGATGCAATACAAAAGATAAGGAGGGCAACCTGTATTTCTCAGGCAAAAGAAATGTTCCCAAAACTGAAAAAAATACGGGCGGCCTGGGCGAGTTGGGATATGAGCCAACGGTTCCCTTCCTGATAAAATTTAACCCCGATAAAATGGTTCAATGATGAAAATATTGATCGCTATATTATTAAGCATAGGAGCAGCGAAGGCTTCAGCGCAATCTAAAGCATTCAGACCTGCCGGCGCTTTTGCGATAGAAGTTTCTTTAGAAAACGCTCCTTCCCTGAAGCGGCTTCCTATTTACCAAAATGCCATAACGTCTCTATCTGTATCAGGAGATTATATTATTGGCGGAACAACGGCAGATAAGGGGCTGACGCCATTTATGTTTACCGCCTCCCTGTCCAAACGCGAGATGGTGGATATTAAATCCATTGATGAGGTCGCGAGGGGGCAAAGAGCAATCAGGACAGGCTTCAGCAAGGGAAAGAACAATGTCTATTATGCAGGAACAATACCCAATGACCTATCCAAGGGCGGCGGTCATCTTATTGCCGTCGGCGTGAATGCTTCCGGCGATATAGATATCCATGACCTGGGCGTTCTTATTCCCAATGAAGGGGTCTTCTCTTTAACGATAGACGCCCGTAAAAAGATATTATACGGGATCAGCTATCCCTCGGGATGGTTTTTCACCTATACGATAGACGCCAAAAGTATACGCGTTTTTAAGGATATTGCTCCCACGCACAAGGATCTCCAAACCTTCTACGAATATGTCCTGGAGCCGGAAGATTATTTATGCAAGGCGTTAATTGAAAGCAACCAGGGGCTGATCTTTGGAAGCCTTCCCATTAACAGGTTATTCTGTTTCGATCCGAAAACTCAGGGGTTTTTTATACTTTCCGATAGCATTCCGGAAGTTATAGGACGCGGAAATTTAGGGCAGGTGGAATCATGGGCTAAGGCTAAAAATGGCAGGTTATATGGCGGGAATGCCGGCGATGGGCAGCTTTTTGAGCTTAATCCTGTTACAAAGAAAGTGAAGAATTTAGGCAAGCCGGCGATGATGCCGCATATAAAAGGATTGACTTTTGCGAGAGACGGTAAATTGTACGGCATAGCCGGAGGCCCGCCGGGCTATTCCCATCTGTTTAGTTATGACGAGGATAAAGGGTTTAAAGTTTTAGGAGATCCTCTTTTTAGAATGATCGCGCCCGGCATGGAGCAGAACATCCCCTGGAGAGGCTTTCAACTGGAAACCATTGTTTCCTCGGAAGATGGCAAATATGTGGCGATGGGGGAGGGCGAATCGCTCAGCCAACTATTAGTTTTTGTTGCAGACGGCAAATAATACCCTGAACTATCTTAAATTGCCGATCCTGCCGTTGGGACTGTTAAACAGCTGGTTTCAACGAAGTAGCCATAAAATATATTTTGTCATTGTATATCCCTAATGCGCATGAAAAATTTCTTTGTAATTGTATCTTCCTGCATGATTTTCCTGGGCTGTAGCAACCCCGGAACAGAAAATAAGGGCGCCGGCGACAAGTGGAGCGCGGCTATTTTCCCCGCATCCGTGCGGCTCGACCCTACTACTAACAAGGTAATTGACAACCGCTTCAAGGGCGTCAAACAGGTTCGCCCCGAGAACGAGAATATACTGGCAAAGAACTGGATATTCGATGGAACCAAGGCATCCTTATACGGCGCGAGAGGCGAATACATATCCTTTCAACTGGCATTGACCAATCATCCGGACTCCCTGCTGCGTAATATCAGCATTGAAATAGAACCCTTTAGGAACGGCGATGCGGAGCTAAAAGCCAAACCTGAACTTTTCCTCGAATGGTCCGTAAACGTCCTTACCAAAAGCACAGGATATCCCGAGGCTTCCCTGGGCAAAGGCTGGTATCCGGATGCGCTGATCCCTATGAGGGATATTCAAATGGATTCCTCCCTGGTAAAGAGCAGGTGGACCTACCCGTTATGGTTGCCCGATTTTAATAACCGTATCGAAGGACAGCGATCGCTGATCGTTTGGGTGGATCAGTTCATTCCCTTTGAGTATGAAAGCGCAAAACCGGGGTTATATACTACCGAAGTGGCCGTTACCGTAGGAGATAAGACGCAGCGGATCCCTGTCGAACTGAACGTCTGGAATTTTGCTGTTCCCAATGAGAACAGGCTGAAGGCGAGTCTACAGGAAGAAGGATACCTGAGCGCCAAGAACGAAAAGGATGAGCTTGCGATCTATCATTTGATGAAAAGGAACCGTATTAGTTTGATGGATCCTACCTATACCCCCAAACTGCTTTCCAAACAGGGAGAGAAACTCAAGGTGGACTGGAGCGATTTTGATAAGCGACTGAAAAAATATTTTACCGGGGAGGCGTTCACCGCCGCTTATGGTTATGAAAACGGTCCAAGCTACGGAGAGCCGGTAGAAACATTTATATTGCCTTTCGACGTTTATGGTAAACACCATACCCCAGGCTGGCCCGATATCGGAACCCCAGACGTGGAACGCAACCCTGCCAACCGGGAAATATATATCAATGCGATAAAGCAGGTGCGCGATCATCTTCAGCCGATGGTCAACCCTAAAAAAACAGAATTGACGGTCTACCTGAACGGCCTGGATGAATCCTATTTCCAGTCTGCCCTGGAAAGGATGGTATACTTTGGCGATATGTTTAAAGAATACTATCCTGAAGCGGGTTTCAGGGTGGATGGAGGATATGACGATTCCGCCATGCAGTTTATACATAAATCCATTACCGCCTGGGCTTCTCATACGATCAATTATGATATTGATCGGGTGAAAAAATACCAGGAAATGGGCATCAAAGATTGGCTGTATGGTCCTATGCTTTATGAAAGCAAGGTGAACAGTTGGGTAGGAAGCTCAACGTTTACGGATCTTCCCCTGCTCTGCGATCGCGCCATCAGTTGGGGCGTATGGAAATACAATACATACTCGTGGATCAGCTGGGGCGTGGGCGTAGGAGAGAAAAGCGCATGGTATGATCCCGAAACATGGAAATCCGCCGCTAAAGCCGGTCCGGGTTTTGAAGAGCCTCAGTTTAAATTCAAAAAAATAAACGGCAGCGCGCAACTGGTATATGCTCCGGGCATCATTCCCAATGTTAATGAATACTGCCCTTCTATTCGTTTAAAGACCATGCGCAATGGCGTACAGGAGTATGAATACATGAGGCTGTTGTCTGAACTGGACAAGAATAAAACGCGCGCCAATGAAATAGTGAACAGCATTATCAAAGAACCTTTCGGAAACCAATCGATCGGCAACTTTGACGTATGGACCTATGACGCGGAACAATGGGATCAGGGCCGTATCCGGTTAGGCGAACTGATCCATAAGGGAGCTTTGTAAAGGATAGGTTCATCGACCCTTGAAACGATCTCAACAGTTACTTACTGATAATTCTATACAACTCCATTTCCGGTATAACCGGAAATGGAGTTTTGATTTTGGGACTCCTGGAAAATGAGCCGGGAACTTCGTGGAAGAAAAAATGAAATTTGGCTAAAGATCTTCGGGGAAATCCTGTTTTAACCGCTGAATGATTAAACGGGATATTCCCAGTTTCCCCGGTAAGCGCGTTGCAGTAGCGTATTGGCCTCCGGGTCGTTTTTGACCGACTGCTTTTCGCCGTCCCAGTCAACGCTTCTGCCTAGCTTATAGGAAAGCATGCCTAGCAGGCTCATATTGGTGGAGCGATGGCCGATCTCGATATCGCATACTGGCCGGCGTTTCTCTTTTATGGACAGCATGAAGTCGGCCCATAACTCCCGGATATTCTGTTCATCGGGTTTGTGCAATTGAGGCGCTTCGTGGATGACCGGTTTGTTCTTATCGGAAGGGTAGAAAGTCCATCCATCGAGCCAGCCCATATGAAAACTGCCTTCTGTGCCATAAAAATAACAGCCAAGGTTCGTTTTCTCCGCCTCGTTGCCTGCATATTGGCGATGTTCCCAGGTCGCCGTGAAACTTTCAAACTCGTAAATAACATTCTGCGTATCGGGCGCATCCGTACTGTCTTCCCTGATATGGCGGGCTGCAGAAGAAAATATTCTGCGCGGGTATTTTTCTTCCGTCCACCATAAGATCTGGTCCATCCAGTGTATGCCCCAGTCGCCCAGCGTGCCGTTGGCGTAATCGAGGAAGCCGCGGAACCCCTTGGGATGGATAACGGTATTGAATGGCCGCAATGGCGCCGGTCCGCACCACATATCCCAATCCAATCCTTCAGGAACCTCCGAGTTGGGCGTTTTTTTCCCCGGCCCGCCGGGATAATGCACAAAGGCCCTGACCATGCCAATCTTCCCGGCTTTGCCCGATTTAAGGAATTGCATGCCCGATATGTTATGCGGCGATACGCGCCGGTGCGTGCCTACCTGCGCTACCCTGTCGAACTGCCTCGCCGCTTTCACCATTGCCTTGCCTTCATTGATGGTGTGCCCGATGGGCTTTTCAACATAGATATGCGCGCCCTGTTGCATGGCGGCAATGGCGATAAGGGGATGCCAGTGATCGGGCGTAGCGACGATGACGATCTCCGGCTTTTCTTTTTGCAACAACTCACGGTAATCCTTATATGTTTTCGGCTTGTCGGCGGTTAGTTTGCCGATCTCATTCATCGCCGCATGGATCTGCCGGCTGTCCACATCGCAAATAGCGGTAAGTTTGACGCCTCCATGTTGCAGCGCGCAGCGTAAAATATTCATGCCCCACCATCCGGATCCGATAAGCGCTAAGCGGTAGGAAGCGGTTCTTGGGAGGCCCGGCCATACCGATAATGCGGAATAAGCCAATCCGGCTTTCCCGGATGTTTTCAGAAATTGCCTGCGTTGCATGGGGTCTGTTTGTTGCGTTTTAAATATGATGCCGTGGAATAATGACAAATGGTATTTTATATACGTCGTGAACAGTGTCCGTATACAAAATACCATTTGCCGCCGGTCAAACGCCCGGGTCTATAACGGAGTGATCACGATATTTTTGAAATAAGCTTTATTGCCATGATCCTGCAGGGCGATACGTCCTTTGTTGGCGATCGCGTAATCGGGGAAGTCCTTCCATTTTCCTTCGGCTTTTTCTTTGTTCCAGGCGGCTGATCCTTTTTCAAACTCGACGATCTTTTCGCCATTCAGCCAGTGCTCAACATGTCCGTTGTTGAAAATGATCTTGCTGCTGTTCCATTCGCCGACGGGCTTCAGTTGTTTTTTATCATTAGGGAGGTTCATGGCGTAATCCGCGCCGGCCTTCTGCCATTCTTCCAGTTTGCCGGGAAAGCCAATATCGTCAATGATCTGGTATTCGGGACCTGTCTCATAGGGCGCTTTATATTTAGGGTCTTCGATCACATGGTACATGACGCCGCTATTGCTTCCCTTATCTACTTTCCATTCCCAGGACAACTCGAAGTTGCCAAACTCCTGGTCGGATACAATGTCTCCGCCGCTATCCCCTTTCGCGGCGCCTAAACATACCAGGGCTCCGTCTTCCACGGTCCAGTTTTTTACTTCTCCGGTTTTATTGAAGCCATGCCAGCCGCTAAGGCTTTTGCCGTCAAACAGGCTGATGGGCGATGGGGCGGCGGTTACCGGCGTTGTTTCGGCGACTGCCGCTTGCTCCGTTGTTTTTTCAGCGGGGTCATTACAAAATGCCAGGCTCAGGGCAAGCGTCAACGCGCCGCATTGTTTAATTGTTTGCTTCATAAATACATGCATTATCTATAATGAAAAATGGTTTTATAATTAAGGATTAAAGCGTTTTTACTCTTATATTCCGGAACCATAGATCGTCGCCATGCCCGAGAAAGCCGATATGCCCTTTTGTGCGTTTCAGTCCCGGATGTTCCTTGCCATCCGGCGTTCCATGCGCTATTGCATGAGCGGTGTTGCCTCTCAATATGACGGTTCCGTTCAGGATGATCTTTATTTTTGTTCCTTTAACGATCACTTCCTGGTAATTCCATTCGCCTATCGGTTTCAGGTAACCGCGTTTTGCCGGGATCACGCCGTACACGGAGCCGTGGTACTGGTAGGGTTTAAGATCCTTATAGGCTTCAGCATCGTTATCGATGATCTGCAATTCTATGCCGTCATAGGCCGCATGACTGTTGAGCGGCATCCTGATGCCCAATCCATTGTTTGCAGCCGGCGTAAGCTTAAACTCGAAACGGAAAATAAAATCCCCGAACTCTTCTTTTGTCTGCAGGTTTTTTGTGCCATTGTCTGTTCCGCCGGATTTTTTTTGAGGGTGAACGGCTATCGTTCCGTTTTCGATCATATAATCGGTGGTATTGCCGGTCCAGTTGTCCAGGTTGGTTCCATCGAAAAGGACCTTAAATCCCTGATTTTTTTCCTTATCGCTTAACTTGAATATCTCCGAATCGGGCTTGGGGATCTCGCGGATATAAATATTGCGGTATCCTACCCTGGAGCCATGCGCCTGTAATTCTATCTGTTCTGTTGAGAAGATCGGCAGGCTCCTGTCCCAGAAGTTTTCCAACACGACATTGTTTGTGACCAGTTGGTCGTTTAAGTAAACGGTTACTTTTTCGCCGATCATGATGATGCGGAAATGATTCCATTCTCCGAGGGGCTTATCTGCTACTTTCAGCGGCTTGCTGGGATGTTTTTTATTGTTGTATAATCCACCGGATCCTACCTGGGCGCCATCTTTTACTCTTGACGTATCCCATATCTGCACCTGCGGCGTTGCCCTGAGGTAGATGCCTGCATCGCCGTTTTTATTGCCATCGTCGTATATTTTCCAGTCAACCAGCAGCTCGAAATCGCCATATTGTTTTACGGTAGCAATGTTTTTTCCATGACCGGTAAACAACAATTCCCCCCCTTCGATCACTTTCCATCCATTTCTCATTTCTTCATCGGCAATTTTTTGTTTTGCCGCAAGCGTATCGGGGCGCATGTTGGCGCGCGCAATAGGGCTGCCATTGCCGATTATTCCCTTCCATCCGCTCAGGTCCTTGCCATTAAACAGCGCTACAAATCCCTTGCCGGGATGGCCGTTTTTCCGCTGGGCATCTGCGGCGTAAGGGTACAGGCAGGCGATGATCGCCGCGAGGAATACGAGTTTTTTTGTCAGGCGCATAGCGGAATAGTTTATACAGGTAAATGTATTCATTATTCCGGAGATATCGCTTCAATGAATTGCTGTGGCCGATCGATAAAATAGCGCTCGCGCGGGTCCGCCGCGAAAGCGCCTATGGTTTTAACGGACTGGCGAATAAATGATCCGCTGTCTTTTTATCATGACCATAGATGTCCTTCCTGAAATGCAGTTTGTTTTCCCTGTCTACCCAGGAGGTGAAGTAGACAATAAAAACCGGGATATCCTCGGTTAGGGTAACAAATCTTTCCTTGCCGGCATGCATGGCTTTGGCGATTTTTAAGGAATCCCATCCGGGATCATTCCTGAGCAGGAAGCGGGCCAGCTTCGCCGGTTCCGCCAAACGGATGCAACCATGGCTGAAGGCCCTGCTGCTTTCGCCGAATAAGGACTTGGAAGGCGTGTCGTGCAGGTATATATTATAGTTATTGGGGAATAAAAATTTGACCAATCCAAGGGAATTCTGCGGTCCGGGCTTTTGGCGGACGGCGCCCCCGTTCCATTCCATATTGTGCCGGGCCAGGTAGTTGGGATCCTTTTTGATCCCGGGCATAACCTCGTTTTTGAGTATGCCCGGCGGCACATTCCAATAGGGACTGAAAACGATATATTTCAGGGTTCCTGTAAAAATAACGGTGCTATGCGCCGTGGCGCCCACCACTACTTTCATGTTCCATTTATAGTCGCCGTTTTCATATACATGTAACCGGTATTCGGGAATATTCACCAGCAGGTAGTCGGAATGGGGCGTTGGCGGCGCCCAACGGATCCTTTCCATATTGATCAGGAGCTGGCGTATACGCTGGCCGACGGGAACGTTCATTTCTGCGAGGAGGGAAGCATTGACCTGCCCGTTTTCGGGTAGGCCAAAACGTTGTTGAAAACGTTTAACGGCGGTTTCCAGCTGTTCGGTGAAAACGCGCGTGGTATCATTTTCCGGAAGATCGCCGACCAGGAAAAGCCTGTTTTTTATTTCCGCGACCGTCGCTGTGGAATCGCCTTTTTTATATAATTGTTTGTCTGGCTTGATCACAGGCCAGCCCCCGCTTTTTTCTATGCTGTCGTACCGGATAAGAAAATGTTTTAGCAGGTTGTACTGCCTGTTCAATGGTTCATAAACGGATATATCCCCGTTGCGGTTTTTGACCAGTGAATCCAGCATGGCTACCTGGTCGATCTTTTTCCTGGGGATATACCAACCCAGCTCTTTTACGTCGAGATCAAGATTCCCCTGGTAGGCCCTGTTGGCATACCGGAAGAACTGGCAGGTAAGCAGGAGCTCGGTTTTTAAAACGATCGAATCATTGGGATTAACGTTCCGGTTGGAAGGCGAGGTGGAATCTGCCAGCTGCAGCAAGGCGGCATTGTATAGCAGGCTGTCGCCGGAGTAACCGATATAGTCGTTCTGGGCTTCCAGGAAATAGTAGGCGTAGTGCGCCAGCCCGTCATGAAAGTACCAGGCATACTGGTAGTTCCGGCTGTTGTAAAAGTTGCGCATCCGCCAGGCCATGCTGTCTTCAAGATGAGTATCTTTAATAAATCTTTCCATGCTCAGGCTGTCAAAAAACAGCTCGTTATAAGAGTTGGAAACGGTAATGGTAGTGTCCCGCGGAACAGGCGCGATATTTTTGTCTGTCGCTATCCGGCAGGAATGCGCGAGGAAGAAGAAGACAACAAAGATTGATAGAAATACCCGGGTATAGGTTGCGGAATGGTTCATGTTTATAGATAGATATGCCATTTTTTTAATAAGATGACAGAAAAGTATCATTCTTGAAAAGAACAAGCGTAGGCCAAACCTTAGGGTTGAGCTAATTTAGCCATTAATTGTATCAATATGATCAATGCCGGATTAATGAACGATCGCGGCATCTAAAAATTTCAGTAATGATTAAAATAAATTCAACGCTTACGCCGGCTGATCTGAAAACAAAGCTGGAAAAATTCTGGACGCTCTCGGGGCAGAAGATCAGGAACCTCGAAAAAGAATATGATCTCTCGAAGGGAGCGCCTGTATTTACGGTTAAAGGGAAGTATACGACCCGGGGCTGGACTGAATGGACCCAGGGTTTCCAGTTTGGTTCCGGCATCCTGCAATATGATGCAACAGGGGAAAATGATTTTTTGGAATCAAGTAGAAACAATACCCTTCAGTTTATGGCGCCGCATATCAGCCATATTGGCGTTCATGACCATGGATTTAATAATGTGAGTACTTATGGAAACTTGCTGCGATTGATGCGCGAAGGCAAATCGGACTTCAACGAATGGGAGAAAAATTTTTACGAGCTGGCGCTGAAGCTTACCGGCGCCGTGCAGGCCAGCCGGTGGACCCCTATTAAAACAGGCGGCTTCATTCATTCTTTTAACGGCCCCCATTCCTTGTTTGTAGACACTATCCGTTCATGCAGGGCGCTGATGCTAAGCCATAAGCTGAACCATGTATTGCAGGCAGAGAACGACGTAAAGATCAACCTGCTGGAAAGAAACCTGATGCACCTGGAAGCTACGGCCCGGTATTCGGTTTATTATGGCGAGGGCCGCGATATATATGATATCTGGGGAAGAACGGCGCATGAAAGCGTGTTTAATATAAAGGACGGAAACTATCGCTGTCCCAATTCCCAGCAGGGATATACCGGGTTTACTACCTGGACAAGAGGGTTGGCCTGGGCCATGTGCGGTTTTGCCGAAGAGTTGGAATTTTTACAGATCCTGCCGGACGAAGAATTGGAAAAATCAGGAGGAAGAAAACAGATCGAGGCGTGGATGTTAAAAGCGGCAAAAGCTACCTGCGATTTTTATATCGAACATTCCCCGGCAGATGGCATTCCTTATTGGGATACCGGCGCGCCGCAACTGTATAAGCTGGGCGATTATCTTGATCGCGCCGCAGATCCGTTTAATAGTTATGAGCCGGTGGATAGTTCTGCCGCCGCGATCGGCCTCCAGGGATTGCTGCGCTTAGGTCATTACCTTCAACAGCAGGGAGATAAGGCTGCGGGCGATAGGTACTGGCAAGCCGGACTAACCGTATTGAACACCCTGTTACAGGAACCTTATTTAAGCGTTGACCCCCATCACCAGGGCTTGCTGCTGCATACGGTTTATCATTGGCCGAATGGATGGGATTATGTTCCCGAAGGAGCAAAGATACCTATGGGAGAATCCTGCATGTGGGGCGATTACCATATCCGCGAAGCGGCATTATATGTGCATAAGATGATCAAGGGCGAACCTTATTATACTTTTTTTAATTGCGTTAAATAAACCCGATGGCAAAAGAACTAACCGACCTGTCGAGGCTTTGCATACACACGATCACGACAAAGCCCTGGCCTATTGAAAAATCCGCGCAGGAATTCTCCAAAAAGGGAGTTGGGGGCATAACGGTTTGGCGCGATGCGCTGCAGGGAAGAAATATCGCGGAAACAGGGAAGATGCTGAGGGAGCTGAACCTGGAAATCGTATCCCTGTGCAGGGGAGGTTTTTTCCCGGCGCTGGATCAGAAGGGCAGGCAGGCCGCGCTGGAAGATAATTTTAGGGCGATTGACGAAGCCGAAGCCTTAGGCGCCCCGATGGTGGTGCTGGTTTGCGGCGCGGCGCCCGGCCAGTCGCTGGCCGAGTCGCGGAAGCAGATACAGGAGGGCATCGCTGCCTGCTTAGATCATGCAAAGGCGGCGGGCGTTAAGCTGACCATTGAACCCTTGCACCCGATGTATGCCGGCGACCGGTCGGCCGTGAATACGCTGGCGCAGGCAAACGATATGGCGGAAGCTTTGCAGTCGCCCTGGGTAGGTATTGCGGTAGACATCTACCATCTCTGGTGGGATGCCGACCTGCAAAACCAATTGATACGCGCAGGGAAGAACGGCAACCTGTCGGCTTTTCATATCTGCGACTGGAAAACGCCGACACTCGATATGCTCAACGACCGGGGCTTGATGGGAGAGGGATGTATTGATATCCGGCAGATCAGGGGATGGGTGGAATCCACCGGCTTTACAGGGTTCAATGAGGTCGAGGTCTTTTCCAATATTCACTGGAAAGAAGACCAGCATGTTTTTTTAGATAAGATCGTTGACGCGTATTTGAAACATGCGTAAACAAAGATCAATAAACCAATGCTACTGCTCGTATGCGCGTAAAGCGTATGGAGACTTCTTAAGTAAACATAATATTTCTAAAAAATTAAAATAACACAATGACTCCAACAATTCACAAAATCGGCATCATCATGAATGGCGTTACAGGTCGTATGGGAACCAACCAGCACCTGATGCGCTCCATCGTAGAGATCATTAAGCAGGGCGGCGTGAAAGTAAGCGCTTCCGAGTTTATCATGCCCGACCCTGTGCTGGTAGGCCGCGACGCTGTGAAATTACAGAAGCTCGCCGATCAGTCGGGCGTTACCGCTTTCACTACCGACTTAGACAGCGTGATGAAAAATCCTTACTACCAGATATATTTCGACGCCCAGACCACCGGCCGTCGCGCCGACGGCGTTAAGCAAGCCGTTAAGGCGGGCAAACATGTGTATTGCGAGAAGCCTGTTGCCGTAACCACGGAGGTAGCGCTTGAATTGTACGACCTGTGTAAAAAAGCGGGCGTAAAAAATGGCGTGGTGCAGGATAAGCTATGGCTGCCGGGAATGTTAAAGCTGAAACGCCTTATCGAAAATGGGTTCTTTGGAGAGATATTATCGGTGCGCGGCGAATTCGGGTACTGGGTATTTGAAGGCGATACCATCCCTGCGCAAAGACCTTCATGGAACTACCGTAAGGAAGACGACGGGGGCATCATCGTAGATATGCTGTGCCACTGGCGTTATGTGCTGGACCATATTTTTGGAAAGGTAAAAGCCGTGTCCTGTCTGGGCGCTACGCATATTCCCGAGCGCGTGGATGAGAACGGTAAGAAATACAAATGCACCGCCGACGATGCCGCCTATGCTACATTTGAGCTGGAAGGCGGCGTGATCGCTCATTTCAATTCATCCTGGACCGTCAGGGTGCGCCGCGATGATCTGCTGACGCTCCAGGTAGACGGAACAAAGGGATCGGCGGTAGCGGGATTGAGAGAATGTTATATCCAGCATTATGGAAATACGCCCAAGCCCGTATGGAACCCCGATATCGCGCAGCCGATCAACTTCTTTGAGGGATGGGCCAAAGTGCCGGAGCAGGAGTTGCATGAAAATGCTTTCAAAGTTCAATGGGAGCTGTTCCTGAAACATGTGGTGAAAGACGACCCGTTCCCCTGGGATCTGAAAGAAGGCGCCAAGGGCGTGCAGCTTGCGGAGAAAGGATTGGAAAGCTGGGAGAAACGTTGTTGGGTAGACGTTCCGGAGCTGTAAACTGCTTAGTCGCAAACGGGCGGATGATTGGGAGCCTCAGACCAACTGAGACAATCCGCGCGTATTGTTGAAGGGCTTATTGTATAAAGGATATTTCAATCAATTCAGATTTCATGAAACGGATAGCATTTATTACCGGGGGAAGTCGCGGCATCGGGCTGGGCATAGCGTTGCAACTGGCGGAAGCGGGATTTGATATTGCCATTAATGGCGTGCGCCCGGAAGAAGCGGTGAAGGAAAGCCTTCAGCGGCTGAAGGAGAAGGGCGCCGAAGCGATCTATTGCCAGGGCGATATCGCCTCGGTAGAAGACAGGCTCCGAATGGTGGAACAGCTCAAAAAACATTATGGCAGGCTGCATGTATTGGTGAACAATGCCGGTATCGCGCCTAAGGAACGTAAGGATATTCTTGAGGCCAGCGAGGAAAGTTTTGAGCGCCTGCTCAGGACCAACCTGCAGGGGCCTTATTTTCTTACGCAGTCGGTAGCCAACTGGATGATCGAACAAAAAAATGCGGAGCCCGGTTTTAAGGGATGCATAGTCAATGTTTCTTCTATTTCTTCAACGGTAATATCGATCAACCGCGGCGAGTATTGCGTAGCCAAGGCTGGCCTCAGCATGGCTTCGCAGTTGTT
Source organism: Chitinophagaceae bacterium (assembly GCA_016786785.1). Taxonomy (GTDB): domain Bacteria; phylum Bacteroidota; class Bacteroidia; order Chitinophagales; family Chitinophagaceae; genus Flavitalea. Next base: position 2,069 of record JAEUVR010000224.1, on the reverse strand, counting down.
TGCAGTGCGTTTAGGCGAGTTTGATATCCCTGTTTATGAGGTCAGGCCGGGCGTTATCCGCACCGATATGACGGCGGGGGTAACCGAAAAATACGACAGGCTTATCCAGGAAGGACTGATGGTGCAGCCCCGGTGGGGGGAACCCGACGACGTGGGCAAGGCGGTTGCCGCCCTGGCGTTGGGATATATGCCTTATTCCACAGGACAGGTGATCATGGTGGATGGGGGCATGACGCTGCCGCGGTTGTGATAATGCAGCTGTTGTATCGGGATTGCCTGGCGCGGGCGCTCAACGAGCGTACGAATGCTATGCGTTATGTATATCCGGGATCGATCTTCAAGCTGCGTTGCAAACATCAAATGAAATAACGTACGCATATATACGCTTGAAAGCGCGTATCGACGATAACGGCGAAGCGTAGGGTCGGCTATCGGGGCTTACGGTTGTATAAGCCGGTAAAACCGGCTGGAAGCCGTATCTGCGACATTTCCGTCGGGTAAGCGATAAATAAAAAACGCAGCCATATCTTCCCGGCTTTCCACGAACGATAAAGCCTTGTCCAGCCCCATCAACATTAAAGCATTATCGTACGCGTCTGCGGTGATGGCGTCCCTTGCGTACACGGTGACGCTGATGAGCTCATTCTGCACGGAATAGCCGGTTCGGGGATCTATCAGGTGAGAGATCTTTTTCCCATTGCTTTCGTGGTACTTTCGGTAGTTGCCGGAAGTGGTAACGGCGCCGCTATCCACGACCAGTACCTTTTCCAGCGGTTGCTCGTCGGGGAAGCCGCTGTCCGGCGGCGCTTCTATGCCGATACGGAACGACTGGTTCTCCGGTTGTTTTTTGCCCTGTACGCGCAGCTCTCCGCCTATCTCAACAAGATAATCTATGATCCCTTTTTTTTCAAAGAAGGCGGCCACTACGTCCACGCTGTATCCTTGCGCGATGCCGTTCACGTCGATCCGTATGCAGCGCCTTGATTTTTTCAGTTTATTTTTTTTCAACCTGAGCCCGTCGGAGCCTATGCAACCTAACAACCGGCGAACGGTCGCCGAGTCGGGCGGCTGCTCCCTGTTTTTGGCGCCGAATCCCCAGGCTTCTACCAGCGGCAACACGGTAATATCGAACAGGCCATTGGTTTGCCGGTAAGTATCCAGTGATTTTTCCATCACCTTCCTGAAATGGTCGTCTATTCTTATTCCTCTCCGGCTATTGTTAAAAGCAGAGATGCGCGAATAAGGTTTGTAGATAGAGAGCGAGCTGTCGATTACCAGCAGGATGCTGTCGATCTCATTTTTCGAGACCAGCATATCGGCGGCGTAATATACGGCATGCCATGTGGTGCCCTGGGCATATCCCGAGAGTTCTATCCGTCTGGGAGGCCGGTCGGTTGGTTGCGCGAGCGATAAGAAGAGTAGGGAAGATAGACAAAGCGCCGCCAGCCAGGGCCTGCGCGCTTTCAGGATATTGCCGGATACGCTCTTGCTCAATTGCCTAATTGTTTTACTGCGATATAGGCCATTAATCCGGGGCCAAGATCCAGGGCCTGTTCATCAATATCAAATCCCGGCGTATGCAGCGAGGAGACAATGCCTCTTTCTTCATTTCTGATCCCCAACAGGTAAAAACAGGAGTCGATGGTTTGGGAATACATCGCAAAATCTTCCGAAGCCATCCAGACGTCGGGTTCTATCACATTTTCTTTTCCTACAAATTCTTCGACGTAGCCGATGATGTTCCCGGTCAGCTTTTCATTATTGATAAGGAAGGGATATCCCCTGACGATATTAAACTCGCAGCTTCCTCCCATGCTTTCTGCAATATTTTCGGCCATCTTTTTCATCCTTACATGGGCCTCGTCGCGCCAGCTTTCTTCTACCGTTCTGAATGTCCCTTCGAGATATACTTCATCGGGAATGACGTTGATGGCGCCGTTGGCGATCACCTTTCCAAATGAGAGCACCGTAGGAAGGGTAGGCTTTGCCATCCGGCTGACGATCTGCTGCAGGGCGGTGAGGATATGCGCGGTGATGATCACCGGGTCGATGTTCTGGTGCGGCTGCGC
>JAEUVR010000215.1 GCA_016786785.1 Chitinophagaceae bacterium | reverse complement strand
TAAATATATGCTTTACACATACGACCAATACAGGGGACTAAGAAGGCTATTCTTAACGGCAATATGCATCCTGACCATCCTGCCTCTTGCCCCCTTGATCAACCGGTATATTCCGCCGATCATACTGGGGTCCTGGAATGTAGACCTTATGGTTTCCATTGCGATTGCAGCCGTATTCACTTTTGTTATTGTGCGGATCTTCCATTTCCTGATCGTACCGGCTGCGGCTTTATTCATATTGGTTCTTTTGTTGAATCAGTTGACCGACCGCTACGGTTTTGGGAACATGGTAAACGATTACCGGGTCATGGTGGCCAATAACTGGGGAAACAAAGAACATAAGGAAGCTGATCTTTCCATTATGCCTTCTTTTTTTGACGGTCCGCTGACAAAAACGGTTAAGGCCCTTCACAGCAAGGTAGATCATCGCGATTCGGTGGTAAGGAATTTTGCCGTAAGATACTCCCTGGAATATTTCGATGAGTATCATCCCAAATACGGGTCAACGACCAGGGTTCTTTCCCTGTTCAAATACATCAACGCCCATTTCCGGTATGTTTCCGACGCTGAGCGGGATGAATATTTTGCTACCGCCCGCGAAACGATCCTGAATGGGCTGGGAGGGGACTGCGACGACCACACGATCCTCATGGTTTCTGCGCTGAGCGCTATTGGCGCCCGGTGCCGGATGACGCTGACAGAAGGCCATCTGTATCCCGAACTGTTCTGCGGAGATAAGCATCAATTTGAAAAAATGCAGAGCGCCATTCTCCATCTTTTCAGCGGCGAGATCAAAGACAATATCTACTATCATGAACAGGACGGGCAATACTGGATAAACTTCGACTATACCGCCAATCATCCGGGAGGCCCCTTTGTGAGCGATAAAGCTTATGCAATCATTGATCTCTGAACGATAGGCTTACAAATCCATTAAATTTTGCATTTGCAGCATGGGCTCCTCGACGCGCTTTTTTATTTTGATGATCAGGTAGCCGCCCAGGGCGATAAAAATAGCGATAACGGTAGAAATATAGTAGATCAGGAAACTATCCTCGCTGTTAGAGTTTGGAATGAAATAATCAAAAATATAGATCAGGGTAAAAGTGCCGTATTCAAATAAAAGCGCCGCATAGATAAATACTTTCGCCGATTGCCGGTTCGAGTGCTCTATTTTTTGCAGGTATCGGACGATCTCCCAGCTCAGCACGATCAGCACAATGACGATCCCCGGCCCCAGGCTATATTTGAGCGCGTCATAATTTAAGCCGTAGATCAGGAAATTGATCGCTTCAAAAACGATCAGCAGCGCGAGAGAGAACGAAACATAACGCCGGATCATAAACGAAGAACTGGTATAGTAAAAGATAATTAAGATCAGCGGTATGTCGAGCAGATTATAAATAACGCCCATATCGCTTTTGAGATCTTCTGAAAAGCCGGGTAAAAGATCCGGCATATTGATCAGGCCGCCTAACAGCCAGTAGACGGCGAAAAGTATAAAGAAGGTATCCCGCCAAAGCTTTCTTAATAATACAACCAGTATAGGGATGAAGTAAGAAAATATTGCGGCTACGGATATTATATCATAAAGAGAGCGCTTCACATCTTAAACATTTACACTTACAAAGCGTTGAATACAAATTATTATTGCTGTTTTGTTTATTTTCAGTATTAGTACCTTTTATCAGGTTTGCATAAAATACGATCCGCTAAATAAATACTACCAGCTATGGCGCTATTTATCCCGTATGGCATTTTTTATACCTTATAAACAGGCTTTTTTCCGAGGATGATAGGGATATTTTTGGCATTGAAAAGCTCAGGGATCATCCTTCAATAGAACGCCCCTTCCCGGATATTGGGAGGTCTGCCGCAAGGGGCTGAAACACTTCAATTTCAATCCCCTTGTCATAATTTTGGTGAAAGTACTAATTTTTATTTCGTAAAAGCGCTATAATGGATCGTTAATTTTCTATTTTATGCGTAATTGCCGAACACAAATAATAGAGCATAATTGCGCTATGAGATGGGGTTGAGGCTTTATACTTTTGTATTGTTAGTTTAACGCCCGGCCATAGGGGCGAAGTTAAGATCCAATATCATTCAAAAGACCAACAGACTTTGAGACCGTAACCATTGAGCCTATCCTGCTGAAGAACCAAAAGGCGGCGAGATGTTAAAAGTTTAAGAGCCTTCGCATCAGCGAGGGCTTTTTTTATGATAGCGCCCGAATCCTGCTTCAGTATAAGCTTTCCCCGGGCTTTGGCCAGTTAAAGTTAACGTTGACAATATTTGATTCGATAGAGATCCAAATGATACTGTGTTATTGCCGGACTGACAGCGTTTCGTAAACCGTGCTGCATAATATCGGCGCTATTCCGGCGCTGGCTCGTCAAGCCGGTTTTCATTGACCGGCTTCCTGATAACATCAGCGCTTACTTCAGCAATCGCTCGTCAAACATGAACTTCTCGGCGGCATGCGCTTTTATCCTGTTAAAATCAGGATGTTGCGGGTTAAGCAGGTAGTTGAATTCTTCTGTGATGATGGCTGATGGCGCCCTTAATACGGCGGTTTTGTTTCCTTTTAACCATGCGTCTCCTATGGCCTGGCAGGATGGATAATGGATGTATTGCTGCCAGTTGGCCGGCAGCTTTTCCTTATCTATTTTTTTTATTTTCAGATCGTCCGGTATTTCTATCAGCGTGACTTCAAAAAGATCGTCCGACCCGATACTGCGCCGGTGAACCAGGTTTTCCAGGCAGGCCAATGCCCTGGTACTGGCCGCATAGATCATAAAATGGCCATTGCTGTTCCAGCGCGCGGCGCGGCCTGACGCAGTAAGATGGCCTGCCCATTTTGCAAGGGAAATACGATAAGCGATCATGCCAGCGACCCGTATTCGATCCTGAGCAATTCTTCCATGACCAGGTTGATCCCGCCCTGCGTATAGAGCAGCTCGAAGGGGACGATACCTCCCAACCCCGCAGCGGGCTGTTTTAGCCATTGATTAAAGGCGTCTGCATTGCCAAATAACTCGTATCCTTTTTTATAAAGCGCCATTAACTGTAAAAGTTGTTCGCTTTCTATGCGCCCTAACTTATGGCGTCGTAACCGGTAATTGTCGATTGTTTTAGGCGTGGCGTCGATAAAGGCGGCCAACTGGTTTTTGTTGAGCGCGGAAACGCGCATGATCTCGTCAAAAACAGATATGGCCAGTCCCTCGGCAGCTCTTATGACCATCGATATCGGGTTGGACAGTTCTTTTTCATACTGGCGAAAAAGAGAAGTTTTAGTATTTGCTATAACGCCCATAAAAGAATAAATTCTTTACAAAGATACAGAATAATTACGTTATGTAAAGAGAAAATTTACCTTTTTGATAAATGTTTTTTAAGGAACCTGGCGTGGCAGTTCCCTGAGCATTCTCGCTTTTTTCATACCGCTTCTTCCTATGCCAGAGGTTATTCAGAAACGATCCTTGGCGACTGGCTGAAAACAAAGCGGCATAGTTGCAGGCCATCCAGTCTGCGGAGGAAATATACTCGCAGTTCGATCTTTAGCAGACTATGACTAACCGGACAAAGACCTTATCTTTCCGGGGGAGGGGAACTTGCCAACGCATCCGATTAATAGCGTTGCATAGAATGCCTATCCGGAAAAATGAGCGCCTGCATTTGTCGCAGCGGCCTTCATTTCTTAAAAAACATAAAGTATACCGCGCCGAGTAAAAAGGCAAAGCTGACCAGATACCGCCAGTGAAAGGGTTCTTTTAAATAAAAAATGGCAAATACGGCGAATACGATCAGCGTAATGACTTCCTGGGTGATCTTTAATTGAAATCCGCTCATGCCGTTTTGGTATCCTAAACGGTTGGCAGGCACCATCAGGCAATACTCGAAAAAAGCGATTCCCCAACTAAGCAGGATGGCCTGCCATAGCGGCGCCTGCGTATGTTTCAAATGGCCATACCAGGCAAAAGTCATAAATACGTTTGACGCAACTAACAAGGCGATGGTTTGCATAAATGGTTGTTATTATTCGTATATTGGTTCCAAATTTAAATACAATGATTTCATCAAAGATAGAAGCAGCGCTGAATAGACAGATTGATCTCGAAGGATTTTCTTCCATGTACTACCTATCCATGGCTTCCTGGTGCGAGGTTAAAGGATACAACGGGATCGCCAAGTTCTTATATCATCATTCCGACGAAGAGCGCATGCACATGCTGAAGCTCTTCCAGTATATCAATGATAGGGGCGGACATGCCGTAGTGCCCGGGTTGGACGCGCCGCCTAAGATGTATACGTCTATTCATGAAATATTCGAGACCATCCTTTCCCATGAGATAAAAGTATCTAATGAGATCAATGCCCTGGTAGAGCTTTGCATCCAGGAAAAGGATTATACCACGCACAACTTCCTGCAATGGTATGTGGCAGAACAGATTGAAGAAGAAACCCTCGCCAGGAATGTGCTGGATAAATTAAGGCTTATCGGCGACGATAAGGGAGGCATGTACCTGCTCGACAGGGATCTTCAGAGCTTATCGGCAAGCATACACGGTTCCTCTAAAGGCGGCGAAAAGAGCCACTAAACTCACCGGGTCAGGGTCGATCCATATCGGCCCTGATCTTCTTCATAGTTAGGCGATCACGCGCATAGGGCCATTGATCCTTGTCTTTGCCGCCTTTCTCGTTAGGCGATTAAGCGCTGTTGACCAGCCTCGCTTTTCTTTAGCAGAAGCATTAATTCAGGTTTCTGAAATCTACCGGCACCAGCTTGCTGACGCCGGGTTCCTGCATGGTAACGCCATAGATCACATCCACTGCGCTCATGGTCATCTTATTGTGGGTTACGATAATGAACTGGCTTTCCTCGCTGAACTTCCGTATCATCTGCGTAAACTTGCCTACGTTGGCGTCATCCAGCGGCGCGTCAACTTCATCTAATATACAGAAGGGAGCGGGCTTGATCAGGTAGATGGAAAACAGCAGGGCGGTTGCCGTAAGCGTTTTTTCGCCCCCGCTCAATTGCGTGATGGAGGACGGGCGCTTGCCCTTAGGTTTCGCGACAATGTCAATGCCTGTTTCGGCCAGGTTATCCGGGTTGTCTAAAATAAGATCGGCGGTATCATCTTCGGTGAACAACGCCTTGAACACTTTTTGGAAATTATCCCTGACGCTGTTAAACGTATCCAGGAACTGCTGGTTGGCGGTGGCTTCCACTTCCTGGATGGTTTGTAACAGGCTGTCCTTCGCCGTTACCAGGTCGTTCTTTTGCTCAAAGATAAATTCATATCTTTTTTTCATTTCCTGAAACGCTTCAATGGCCGTGGGGTTTACCTCTCCCAGGTTCTCCAGCCGCCTTTTCATCTTATCGGCTTTTTCCTGCAATTCCTCCGTAGGCGTTTCGCCCGAACGGGGCTGGTCAATGATATCGTCGAGGTTGATCCTGAACTCAACGCTCAATCTTTCTTTCATCCCCGCCAGTTGCAGTTTAAGCTCGTTCAGCCTGTCTTTGATCTCGCTCAGCAAATGCTCTATCTGTTCTTTGTTCTTGACTTTATGGCGAAGCGCCGATTCTTTTTCCTGTAATATATTCCGAAGATTGTGATAGAACTGATCGGCTTCGTTGAGCGTTTTTTCTTCTTCTCCTTTTTGTTTTAACAGGTTTATTAAAGCCTGTTCAGCATTTTCCAGCAGGTCCCGGCTTTCTGAAATTTGTTCGGTTGTTTGCTTTAGTTGCGAAATATTGGCCTGTACCTGTTGCTCAAGATCGTTTAACTGATTCTTTTTGAAAGTTTCTTCCTGCAACAGGGCATTGATCCTGCTTTGTTGCCGGGCAACCTGGAGGTTGAATTCATTATACTCGTTGAAGGCTGTATTGTACTGTAGTTCTGTTTCCTTATAATCGGTTTCGGAGGTAGCCAGCGTGTTCCTGAGCTCATTTAACAAACTGACCAGCTCTGTCCATTCATTCCGGGTGCCTTCAATGGCGCCGACGGTATGCTGCAGCGTAAGCTGCATGTCTTCCATCTTGTTCAGGGAAGAATGCTGCATACCATGCAGGTTCTCGATCTTATTCTGGAGAGAAAATACCAGGTTGGTCAGCGTATTGATCTCTTCCTGCGCTTTTTTTATGGCATTTTCCTTTAGCTGTTCATTAAAGGCAATGACTTCATTGTGCTTGTGCTGTATGCTTGATTTCAGCGTATTGACGACATTTTCCTGCGCGTCTATCTCTTCGTGCAGTTTTTCCAGGTTTTTCGCCCTGCCGATCTTTTTGCCTTCAAAGATCCCCACGCTGCCGCCGGTAAGCGTGTATTTTCCTTTTACGTACTTACCCGTCCTTTCCAAGATCACCGATCCATTGCTATTGGCCAGCGCTTCTTCGTTTTCGGCGATATAGACATTTCCCAACAGGTGTTCGGCCAGGCTCAGGTACTGAGGGTCTACTTCTATCACGTCCAGCACGGGAATGGTTCCTGAGGGCTGGCGTTTATCCGCCCCGCTGTCGAGGCGGCTGAGCTGATCTAGCAAGAAAAAATTGGCCTTTCCTTTTTTATTTTCGTCCAGCAGGTGAACGGCCTGAAGGCCTTCCTGCAGGTTGTTCACCACATAGAAATTAAGATAAGGTTCCAGCACATTTTCGACGGCGGCGCGGTAGTCTTCCTTTACATAGATGATATCGGATAAAATGGGCGCCGTATGATTCCATGCGCTGTTCTTGTGCAGGAACTTAATGCTTTCGGGATAGCCTTCCATGGAGTCGATCAGGCTCTTGAGCAGGTCCCGTTCGTTTTTCCGGGAATCCAGCTTCCGGCCTTCTTCCGCGAGCTTCTGCCGTAATTGCTCGGCCTCAGACTGCGTTTTGAGAATCTGTTCTTTTGTTCTCTCGTGTTGTTCCTGCAGCTGCCGTAATTCGGCTCTCCGGCTTTCCAGTTCCTGTTCTTTTTCCATACGCTCTTCTTCCAGCTGTTTAAGCTGGCTGGCGCGCGCCTCGCGTTCATTTTCCAACTGCTCGATCGCCTGCTGAAGGTTTTGAATGGAGGTATCTGCTACGGCGACTTTTTTCTCTGCGTCAAATTGTTTCCGCTGAACGGCAAGGTTTTCCTGGCGGAGGCTGTCGATATGCAATCTTTTTTCGTCGAAGACCTTTCTTTTTTCTTCTACGGCGACCTTCACTTCTTCCAGTCGGTCTTTGAGGCTTTCCAGCTTTGCTTTCTCTTCGCCTGACTGCGATTGGGTGAAGCGTATGCTTTCGTCCAGCCCTTTTAATTGCAGTTCGCTCCGGGAAAGGAATTCACCGAGATTGGTTTCTTTTTCCTGCAGGAAATTCAACCGCTGCGAAGCGAGATTTTTTTCATTTTCCCTGGCGCGGAGATTTTGCAGCAGTTCATTGAACTGGCGTTGCATGGATTGCAACGCTTTTTCTTTTTCAACAAATTCCAGTTTTTCCTGTTCGTTCTGCGCTTCCTCGGCGGCTATTTCCGCTTCCAGGGCTATACGCCTGTTGGTTTCGGCTTCCGATTGCTGGGTCAGTTCGCGATAAACGGTATTGAACCCTTCCAGCGAAGCTTTGGCCAGCTCTATACTGATTTCCCGGTAATCTTTTTTGATCTCGTAATATTTCTCCGCCTTCTTAGCCTGGTTCTCCAGGCTTTTTAATTGATTATTGATCTCAAATAAAAGATCTTCAATACGGGCGAGATCCTGTTCGGTGGCGTCTAATTTTTGTTTGGCTTCTTTTTTCCGGGTTTTATAGATGGTGATCCCGGCCGCCTGCTCAAGCATTCTTCTACGGCTGTTGTCCTTGTCCTTGATGATATCGTCGACCATCCCCAGTTCAATAATGGCATAGGAATCGGTGCTGATGCCCGTATCCATGAAAAGGTTCTGGATATCTTTCAGCCGGCAGGTAACATCATTCAGGCGGTATTCGCTTTCTCCGCTTTTATAAAATTTACGGGTGACGGTGACGGTATTAAATTCGGTGGGAAGCAGGTTCCTGGTGTTTTCAAAGGTGAGGCTGACCTCCGCCAACCCGCTGGCAGAGCGGGTTTTCGATCCATTGAATACCAGGCTTTCCAGGTTTTCCGAGCGCAGGTGACTGATCTTCTGTTCGCCGATCACCCAGCGGATGCTATCGATGATATTGCTTTTACCGCATCCGTTAGGACCTACGATACCGGTAATATTATCATCAAAGTTTACGGTGGTTTTATCGGCAAAACTTTTAAACCCTTTAATTTCTAAACTCTTTAATCTCACAGGCGGCTTGATTTTAGGTAAGCAGGCAAATATATAAGAATAGCTATAGACGTTATTCACGTTTTATGCACAGCAAAGGTCGAATGTTTATTTGATCTTGATAAGTCGGTCTGCCTTCTAAAGAAAGATAAAATAGCAGGCCAAAGATGCTGTGATTACTTGTTTTTTTTGAGCCTTCTCAGCCTGACGCTGGCGTTTTGGGTCAGGCTGGCGGAAAGATAAACCTCCCTTTTGTATAACCCGTCGGTGATGACCATCAGGGCCGTATTGGGGGGATATTTCCCTAAATTAACGGCAAACATGGTGAGTTCGCTGATTTCCGATAGCGTGTCGAGGACTACATATACGTTTAAGGCGCGGCTGGTCAACAGTTGGTTGATCAACACCGGTTTTTTATTGATAAAAACATTAATGCTGTCCCCGTCCACTTCTCCGTTATCGTAAAACTGCACCAGTATGGAATCGGAAGCGACAAGAATATCCTGGTCATAAATATTTTTGCGGGCCTCGAAATTTTTTACCAGGCGTTCTTCGATTTCTTCAGGTATAGATATGGTTTTGCTGTCCTGCATGGCAAGAGGAGAGGAGGACGCTACTTCTTCAGCGGGGACGATATCCTTAACGGAAGTGTCTTTTATGGCCGCCTCCATATCGCTTCTGCCGGCGATATTTACCACAAAATCTTCCGTCTGCGGCTTCCAGAATTTTCTTCCCGGCGCGATATGACCGAGCAGGCTATCCTGGTTTTTTTCGACGGGGTCCATGATCATATTCACCCTCAATTCGGGGCAGGTGTATTTGTATCGGGTCTCGGGATAAAAAGAACCGCGCAGTGAGCTGTTTAGCCTGGAAACCAGGAGCGTTCCTGTGAAATTCATGGGGCATTCAACGCCATTGCGGGTTTCGGCTCCGTAAAATAGCATGGGAAGATTTTTGATCTCCACCAACCGGCTCTTGGGATTGTATTTTCCCCTGATGAAAAAACTCTGGTAGCTGTCTTTAAAATAATAGCCGAAAATACCTTCTACCTCGTTGCCCTTTTGTTTTAAGACCAGCTCTGTAAGATAATTGTTGCTGTTGCCCGATAAGGTCGCCACATCTGCCTTGCCGTACCATGAACCGGCGACAGTTTGGGCGCAGATGGAATTTAACTTGCATGACGCGGTAACATTCAGCATGCAGGAAGCGACAAAAAACAGCATTATCCGAAGCATAAGCGAAGGTAACTACAAATTTGGGCAGATAAGGCGGCGCATAACGATAATCTGATAAAATTACTTTAAAAATCTTTTCATCTCCCTGTCGCTGTCGCGCTGTTTGATGGTCTCTCTTTTGTCGTATATCTTTTTTCCTTTTCCAAGGCCCAGCTCCATCTTGGCCAGCCCTTTCTCTGAAAAAAAGATCCTTAGCGGAACCATCGTATAACCCTTTTCTTTGATTCTGGCTTCGATTTTTTTCAATTCTTTTTTATGCAGCAGCAATTTTCTTTCCCGTAAGGGATTGTGGTTGTTGGAAGTCCCGTGAGAATATTCTGCAATATGCAGGCTTTTGATCCATAGCTCGCCTTTGTGGAAATAGCAATAACTATCATTAAAACTTGCCTTGCCCGCCCTCAGCGGTTTTACTTCGGTGCCTGCCAATACCAATCCTGCCACATATTTATCTTCGATGAAGAATTCAAAATATGCCGATCTGTTCCTGATCTCTGCCATATACGCTGATAATAGAAATGAAAAATAGCGCCGATCCGTTAGGGAGAAAGATCAATGCTTAAAAAGCTTCAATAAGACGACGAGTTTTTCTTTCAGTTGCTTCCGGTGAACAATAAAGTCCAGGAACCCGTGTTCCAGCAGGAATTCGCTTCTCTGAAACCCTTCGGGGAGATCCTTTTTAATGGTTTCCCTGATCACTCGGGGGCCGGCAAAGCCGATCAGCGCGCCGGGTTCGGCGATATTCAGATCCCCCAGCATGCCAAAGGAAGCCGATATGCCTCCGAACGAAGGATCGGTAAGCAGGGATATAAAAGGAATGCCCGCGTCCGTGAGTTGTGAAAGTTTGCCCGATACCTTGGCCATCTGCATGAGCGAAAAAGCGCTTTCCATCATTCTTGCCCCGCCCGATTTGCAGATGATGAGCAACGGCGTTTTACGGGCTATGCATTCGTCTATCGCCCTTGATATTCTTTCTCCCATAACGCTGCCCAGGGATCCGCCGATAAATTCAAAATCCATACAGGCGACGACCAGGGGGTATTGTCCCGTTGTTCCCGACGCTACCCGTATTGAATCTGTCAGGTCGCTCTTGGCCCAGGTCTCTTCCAATCTTTGTTTGTATGATTTCAGATCGGTGAATTCAAGGAAATCTTTTGACCGGATATTTTCAAACATCACCTCGTATCGGTTATCGTCAAAAATGATCTCAAAATATTCAGCGCTTCCTATCCGGTGATGATAGGAACATTTAGGGCAAACAAATAAATTTTCCCGCAGTTCCGTAACCGTACATATATAACCGCACTCAGGACACTTGCTCCATAGTCCTTCAGGCGTTTCTTTTTTTTCAGCGGTGCTGGTGAGAATGCCTTTTTTTATCCTTTTGAACCAACTGGTCCTGCTCTCGTCGCTATGACCTTCTTCTCCGGCCAGGTTAGCTTCAAAGTCCTCGTCCTGTCTCATTAAGTTGATTTTAGGCGGCTAAGATAGGTAATTTGAAGTTTGTGAAAAATTAGGGAAAAAATATGGCCGGCGCCGAAATGGCGACGCCCCAAAAACAATAGCCTTATTACGCAAGTTCAGGCCGCCGCCTATGACTTTACAAAGCGGTTATTGGGCGTTTTATTTTATGACGAGCGGCACAAAATATTTTTACATATAGAATATATGAAGCCGCTGTGTTATTTTTGCATAGGTTTTCAGTCTTTTATAAAATTGCTTTATTCATAAAGGACAAAAAAAGTCAACTGATATTTACATGAAATGGTCAGCATTTTTCACTTCTGCAGTAGGCAAAAAAATAGTAATGGCTTTAACGGGCCTTTTCCTTATTTCATTCCTGGTGGTGCACGCGGGATTGAACGCCTGCATTTTTAACGATCTTCCTGTTTTTGATGAAAACGATAATGGCGACATGTTCAACAGGGCCGCTCATTTTATGGGATCTTCCTATGTGATCAGGATCATGGAAATCGGTTTGTTTGCGGGAATAATCCTGCATATTGTTCAGGGTTTTGCGCTGGAGGTCAAGAACCGGTCGAGAAGGAGCGTCGGCTATAAAGTGAGCCTGGGAAACAGGGGCAGTAAATGGTATAGCCGTTCCATGGGCTTGCTGGGCACCCTGTTGTTGTTGTTCCTGATCATGCACGTAGCGCATTTCTGGATTCCTTCGCGATTTAACGGATTGGAAGAGGTAGAAGGCAAAAATTATCATAACCTGTTTCAGAGAATGGTCGAGGTATTCCAGAATCCTGTGGTGGTCATACTCTATGTGCTGGGATGTATCTCTCTTGCTTATCACCTGCTTCATGGTTTTCAGAGCGCTTTCAGAACATTGGGGCTGCAGAATAAAAGATATATCGCCCTGGTCACGAGCCTGGGGACGGCATTCTCGATCATTGTTCCGTTCATCTTTGCGCTGATGCCGATAGCTTTTTATTTCAGGTGGATCGGGTAAGCGGCAGAAGGCAAAAGCGATAGGTTAAGATGGATATTTAAATACTTAATACTGCAAATTGTTATTTATATATGCTCAATTCAAAAATACCTCAGGGCCCGCTGGAAAATAAGTGGAACGATTATAAAGGGCATGTAAAACTGGTTAACCCATCTAATAAACGTAAGCTGGAGATCATCATCATCGGCTCCGGTCTTGCCGGCGCTTCCGCCGCGTCTTCTCTCGGGGAGCTGGGGTATAAGGTGAAAGTGTTTTGTTTCCAGGACAGCCCCCGCCGGGCGCATAGCATAGCCGCGCAGGGAGGCATCAATGCCGCTAAAAACTACCAGAATGACGGCGACAGCGTCTTCCGTCTTTTTTACGATACCGTCAAAGGCGGCGACTACCGCGCCAGGGAAGCAAATGTATATCGACTGGCTGAAGTGAGCGCTAATATTATAGACCAATGCGTGGCCCAGGGCGTTCCTTTTGCAAGGGAGTATGGCGGACTGCTCAGCAACCGTTCCTTTGGCGGAACCCAGGTGCAGCGCACTTTTTACGCCGCCGGTCAAACGGGCCAGCAATTGCTGATCGGCGCATATCAATCGCTCGAAAGGCAGGTGGCGCTGGGAAATGTGAGCATGTATAGCCGGCATGAAATGCTGGATATTGTGAAGATCGACGGAAAGGCCCGCGGCGTTATCTGCCGGAACCTGATCACCGGGGAGCTGGAACGTTATTTCGGCCATGCTGTATTGCTATGCAGCGGCGGATACGGCAATGTTTTTTATCTTTCTACCAACGCCATGGGCAGCAATGCCACCGCTGTTTGGAAAGCGCATAAAAAAGGCGCTTATTTCGGCAATCCCTGTTTTACGCAGATCCATCCTACCTGTATCCCGGTCAGCGGCGACCACCAGAGTAAGCTGACCCTGATGTCGGAGTCGTTGAGGAATGACGGGAGGATATGGGTGCCTAAGGCGAAGGACGATAAACGCAAACCCAACGAGATACCGGAAGAGGAGAGGGATTATTACCTCGAAAGAAGATACCCTGCATTCGGCAACCTTGTTCCCCGCGACGTGGCTTCCCGCGCCGCCAAGGAAAGATGCGACGCCGGGTACGGGGTGGGCAATTCAAGGATGGCGGTTTACCTCGACTATGCTTCTGCGATAGAACGATACGGCAGGGGCGAAGCGGGAAAGCGCCACCTGGAAAATGCCGATGCCGATACCATCACGAAACTGGGCAAGGAAGTGGTCAAGGAAAAGTATGGCAACCTCTTCGATATGTATGCCAAGATCACCGGAGAGGATCCTTATACCACGCCTATGCGTATTTATCCTGCTGTTCATTATACCATGGGCGGCCTTTGGGTAGACTATGAACTGACGACTACCGTAGAAGGTTTGTATTGCCTGGGCGAAGCGAATTTTTCCGACCATGGCGCAAACAGGCTGGGCGCTTCCGCGCTGATGCAGGGCCTGGCCGATGGATATTTTGTAATTCCTTATACCATAGGCAATTACCTGGCTGACGAGATCAGAACAGCCGCCATCTCCACCGATCATCCTGCATTCGTGGAAGCGGAAAAGGCGGTAAGCGATCGCATCAACGCGCTGATGAACATTAAAGGCTCGCAGAGCGTGGAA